>JADFDL010000282.1 GCA_018262875.1 Rhodocyclaceae bacterium
TCGTCGTACATGATCAGCATCGGGTCGATGGCGATGGCGCGCGCCAGCGCGACGCGGCGCGACATGCCGCCGGAGAGCTCGCTCGGCATCAGCGGCCAGGCGCCGCGCAGGCCGACCGAGTGCAGCTTCATCAGCACCATGTCGTGGATCAGTTCATTCGGCAGGTTGGTGCGCTCGCGCATCGGGAAGGCGATGTTCTCGAAGGTGGACAGGTCGGTGAACAGCCCGCCCTGCTGGAACATCATGCCCATCTTGCGGCGCATCTCGTAGAGGTCGTCGGTATCCAGTTCGTGGATGATCCGGCCTTCGACCTTGACATGGCCGCCGGCCGGCCGCAGCTGCCCGCCGATTAGCCGGAGCAGGGTGGTCTTGCCGCAGCCGCTGGCGCCGAGGATGGCGATCACCTTGCCGCGCGGCACGGCAAGATCGAGCCCCTTCAGGACATCGAGGTTGTTGTAGGAGAACTTGAGATCGGAGATCTCGATCAGGGTGTCCTGCTGGGCTTGCATGGCGGCTTCCATTTTCAGTTTGTGCGAACGTACCCCAGCTTGCGCAAGGCGTCAAACGCCTTGCCGGCGAGCGCTTTGTGCCCCTCGGCATTGGGGTGCAACTGGTCGAGCTTGAGGTCGGGATCGGAGAGCACCTCGGCCACCGCCTCGTCGATCAGCGGGATCTTTCGTGCCTTGGCGATCTCGGCGTAGAAGGGCGCCGGGGAAAGGTTCTGGAAGACGACGCCCGCCACGCTCGGCCGCGGCGTTGCCAGCAGCACCGGCTGGGCATTGCGGCCACGCACCAGTTCGAGGATGCGCGTCAGGTTGCCGCGAGTCTGTTCCTCCGGCAGCTTGCGCAGCATGTCGTTGCCGCCCAGCGTCACCAGCACCAGTTTCGGCGCGTGCTCGTCCATCAATGCCGGCAGGCGCGCCAGGGCGTCGCTCGTCTTGTCGCCGCTGACGCCGCCGTTGACGATCTTCCAGCCGGTCTTCTCGGCGAGCCGGGCCGGCCAGGCCTCCTCCGGGGTGAGGCCGTAGCCGGCGGTGAGGCTGTCGCCGAGCGCCAGCACCACGGTGCCGGGCGGCAGCGGCTCGGCCTGCTTGCCTGAGCAGGCGGCGAGCAGGCCGCACAGCAAGATTGCCGGCAGTCGTCTCATGCCGTGCGGGCCTTGCGCTTCACGGCCACCGCCAGCAGTCGCGCCAGGTAGCGGCCGGTGTGGCTGCCGGCCTGCTGCGCCACCTGCTCCGGCGTGCCCTCGGCAACGATGCGTCCGCCGCCCTCGCCGCCTTCCGGGCCGAGATCGACGATCCAGTCGGCGGTCTTGATGACATCGAGGTTGTGCTCGATGACGACGATGGTGTTGCCGTGGTCGCGCAGGCGCGAGAGCACCTTGAGCAGCATCTCGATGTCCTGGAAATGCAGGCCGGTGGTCGGCTCGTCGAGGATGTAGAGCGTGCGGCCGGTGTCGCGCTTGGAGAGCTCCAGCGCGAGTTTCACGCGCTGCGCCTCGCCGCCGGAGAGCGTGGTGGCCGACTGGCCGAGCTCGATGTAGCCGAGGCCGACGTCGAGCAGGGTTTCCAGCTTGCGCGCCACCACCGGCACCGCGGCGAAGAATTCGTGCGCCTGCTCGACCGTCATGCGCAGCACGTCGTGGATGGTCTTGCCCTTGTAGCGGATTTCCAGCGTCTCGCGGTTGTAGCGCTTGCCGTGGCAGACGTCGCAGGGCACGTAGAGGTCCGGCAGGAAGTGCATCTCCACCTTGATGAGGCCGTCGCCCTGGCAGGCCTCGCAGCGGCCGCCCTTGACGTTGAAGGAGAAGCGCCCCGGCCCGTAGCCGCGGTTGCGCGATTCCGGCACGCCGGCGAATAGCTCGCGGATCGGCGTCAGCAGGCCGGTGTAGGTGGCCGGGTTGGAGCGCGGCGTGCGGCCGATGGGCGACTGGTCGACGCTGATCACCTTGTCGAAGAATTCCAGCCCGTCGATGGCGTCGTGCGGCGCCGGCTCGGCGCTGCTGCCGTAGAGGTGGCGCGCAGCGGCGGCATACAGCGTGTCGTTGATGAGCGTCGACTTGCCGGAGCCGGAGACGCCGGTGACGCAGGTCAGCAGGCCCACCGGCAGGTCGATCGAAACCTGCTTCAGGTTGTTGCCGCGCGCGCCGAAGATCTTCAGCAGGCGCGCCGGATCGGGCGCATGGCGCTGCTTCGGCAGCGCGATGGCGCAGCGGCCGGACAGGTAGGCGCCGGTGAGCGAGTCCGGGTGCGCGATGATCTGTGCCGGCGTGCCCTCGGCGACGATGCGGCCGCCGTGCTCACCGGCGCCGGGGCCCATGTCCACCACATGGTCGGCGGCATGAATGGCTTCCTCGTCGTGCTCGACGACGATCACCGTGTTGCCGAGGTCGCGCAATTCGGCCAGCGTGGCGAGCAGGCGCGCGTTGTCGCGCTGGTGCAGGCCGATCGAGGGCTCGTCGAGCACATACATCACGCCGGTGAGGCCGGAGCCGATCTGGCTGGCGAGGCGGATGCGCTGCGCCTCGCCGCCGGAAAGCGTTTCCGCCGAGCGGTCGAGCGAGAGGTAGTCGAGGCCGACGTTGATGAGGAAGGTCAGCCGCGCGGTCACCTCGCGCACGATCTTCTCCGCCACCTGGGCGCGCTGTCCTTCCAGGGCGAGCAGATTGAAGAAGTCGCGCGCGGCGATCAGCGACAGGGCGTTGAGTTGCGGCAGGTTGCGGCCGCCGATGAGGACGTGGCGCGCCTCGCTGCGCAGGCGCGTGCCCTCGCATTCCGGGCAGGGCCGCGTGTTGAGGTATTTCGCCAGTTCCTCGCGCACGGCGACCGAGTCGGTCTCCTTGTAGCGGCGTTCGAGATTGTTGATGATGCCCTCGAAGGCGTGTTCCCTGGTGCTCGCCCGGCCGGTCTCCGAGAGATAGCGGAAGGCGATTTTCTCGCGGCCGGAACCGTAGAGCACGATCTGGCGGTGTTCCTCGGCCAGCGCGTCGAAGGGCTGCTCGATGTCGAAGCCGAAATGACCGGCCAGGCTGGCGAGCAGCTGGTAGTAG
>JADFDL010000283.1 GCA_018262875.1 Rhodocyclaceae bacterium
CGCGACGAGCGTGTAGAACAGCCGCGCGTGCGCCGCGTTGACCGGGTTCCACATGACCGGCATGCGCACGAATTCGATGTAGTCCGGCTTGGTCTTCTCCCAGTTCGTCATGTACGGCTCGAGCGCGTAGCAGTGTCCGCAGCCATACCAGAAGACTTCCATGACCTCGACCTTGCCCGCCGGGACATCGGTGGGCTGGGCAGGCACGATGGGCTTGTAATTGACGCCGGCCTTCCAGCGGCCACCTGGAAGTTCGTCGGCTGCGGGGATCGTCGCAAGCCGCTCGAGGGCGGCATCGGGCTGCCCCTCCGCTGCGTCCCCGGAGCTTTCCTGGCTGGCGCTCGCCGCGTCGGTGGGTGCGGGCGCCGCCGCTTGCGCGGGTGCAGGTGGGGGCGCCTCTGCGGCGGGTGCGACAGCCGGCGGCGGCGCTTCGGGAGAACAGCCGGTGAGACCGCACACGATCAGGGCGGCGGCGAGCAGGGCTCGGGTCATGGGAGGTAACCTCGCGGTCAACGCATGCCCTGGATGTACGAGGCGAGATTGCGGATGTCCTCCGCAGTGAGCTGCTTCGCGATCGTTTCCATCATGTGGGCATTCTTCGGGTCGTGGCTCGCGCCGGTGGCGTCCTTGTAGCGCGCAGCGTTCGCGTATTCGGTGAGCTGCTGTGCGGTGTAGACGGAGTGCTGTGCGCGCAGGGCTGGATAAGCCGCTGCCGGATTGCCGCGGCCGACCGGGCCATGGCAGGCCATGCAGGCGGGCAGTTCACGCGCCTGGTCACCGCCGCGGTAGAGCGCTTCGCCTGCCTTCCAGTATGACGGATCGGCCTCCAGGCCCGACGGAGTCTGCGTCGCGAAATATGCGCCGAGATCCGCGATGTCCTCATCGCTGAGCGCGGCCGCCTGCGCGGTCATGACCATCGCGTTCGGCGTCGAGCTTCGCTGCCCCGCGCGAAAGAGCCTCAGCTGCTCGGCGATGTACGCGGCGTTCTGGCCGGCGAGATTCGGCCATTCGGGATTCGTGCTGTTGCCGTTCGGGCCGTGGCAGGCGATGCAGACGCCCGCCTTGGCGGCGCCGGCATCGGCCGAGCCTTGTGCATGGGCCGCAGGCAGGGCGGCGGCGAGAGCCAGGATGGCGAGGGGGGCCAAGTTCTTTCTCATTCTGCTCACAGCTCCAGATCGCATAACCTTAAAATTGTACACTTCCGCGAGGAGTCCCGTGAGCCGCTTCCCGACTGCCCATTTCATGCTGAGCGTGGCCGCGCCCACGCAGTTTCCGCCCGATTCAGGCGCGGAGGTTGCCTTTGCCGGCCGGTCAAACGCCGGCAAATCGAGCGCGATCAACGCGCTCACCCAGCGCAAGGCGCTGGCGCGCACGAGCAAGACACCGGGGCAGACGCGCCTCCTCAACTATTTTGAACTGACGCCCGGACAGCGGATCGTCGATCTGCCGGGCTATGGCTACGCGAGTGCGCCACCCGCGGAGCGCGCGAAGTGGGCATCGCTCATCGACCGGTTGCGCGCCCGGCAGGCGCTGCGGGGGCTCTTCCTCATCGTGGATGCGAGGCGCGGTATCGGCGAGGAGGATGAGGGCCTTATCGCCTGGGCGGACCCGGCCGAACGCCGCGTGCACGTGCTCCTCACCAAGACGGACAAGCTCAGCCGCAACGAGGGCCGCGCCGCGCTCGCGGCTGCCGAACAGCAGCTCAAGGGGCGCGCTACGGTGCAACTGCTTTCGTCGCGATCGGGCGCTGGGGTTCCCGAGGCGCAGCGGGCCCTGCTCGCCATGCTGTGAGGGCATCAAGTACTACGTAAAAGGCCCCGGCAGACCGGGAATCCAGTCTGCCGGGGCCGACTACCCGGCACAGGTCTCTTGCATCCGGGCCTTGCCCGCTCAGGGAGGGAAGCGGGGAGCGCGCAAGGCGCTCGATGAGTTAGACGGACCTCTCCCGGAATGGTTCCGCAGGCCTCACAGAAAAGTCCAGGTCAGGCCAAGGGAGAAGAGATCGATGCCGTCGGTGTCCTCGATGTCGAAGGACTCGTACTCGAGCCGCGCCCCGAGGCTGCCGAAATGGGCCTGCACACCCGCCCCGTATGCGAATTCCGTGCCATCGTCCTTGAATCTGCTCACGGTGATCGACGACAGGCTCCCTTTCGACTCCCACGAGGCAACGCCTGCCTTCACGTAGAAGTCCACCAGCGGCAGCGGCAGCATCAGCATGCCGAAACCGGCCAGCGCCGTCGCCTCGGCGTTGAACCTCGCCCCGCCGAGCGTGACGCTGTCGCTGCCGAGGTCCATGTAGTTCACTTCCACTGCAAATACGTCGAGCGGGCGGAACCCGGCGATCACCTTGTAGCCGGTATCGTCGAGGTCGAGATTGCCGCCAAAGCCGTCGATCTGTGACTGGCTGACGGCTGCGCCGAGATAGAAGCCGTTGTCTGCAGCGACAGCGCTGCCTGCACAAAGCGATAGCGCACACGCGGGCGTCAGAAGTTTACGAAGCATGGGTCACTCCTCGTGACGAAACACAAGACAAACCTTGAGCCCTGATTCTACCGGCTCAGTGCGCTTCGTCCCAATTCGTCCCCGTGCCGATGTCTACTTTCAGCGACACCTTCAGATTGGCAGCATCCGTCATGCAGCGGCGCAGCCTGTCGCCAACTTGCGTCACTGCGTCCGCGCGCACCTCGAGCACGAGCTCATCGTGCACCTGCATGATGAGCCGTGCGGGCGGGTGCTCGGTGACGCACCAGGCGTGCACGTCGATCATTGCGCGCTTGATGATGTCGGCGGCGGTGCCCTGCATCGGCGCGTTGATCGCACTGCGCTCGGCGTACTGCTGCAGCTGCTTGTTGCGCGAGCGGATGTCGGGCAGGTACAGGCGCCGTCCCATCACGGTTTCGACATAGCCGTCCCGTCTGGCGCGCTCGCGTGTGTCATCCATGTAGCGCTTTACACCAGGGTAGCGTTCGAAATAACGGTTGACATACTGTTGCGCGGCACCGCGATCGATGCCGAGCTGGCGCGCGAGGCCGAACGCGGACATGCCG
>JADFDL010000284.1 GCA_018262875.1 Rhodocyclaceae bacterium
ATAACTCGGTCCAACGCCGGGCACCTCTGCGTGTAAGCCTGCTTGCAAGCCATGTGCCTGCGACTTTCGTCAGGTCGAGCGATTTACAGGTCAAGCCTGAATCGGAAGAAATTACGCTGCCAGAGGGAATTGTTTCTCTTCCTGGACCTTACTATTTCCCCCCTCGTGAACTGAGCCGCAGGCCGCAAGCGACGCTACCTGTAGCGATAGACTACCCGGAAAATGCCCCATTGGTTGGATGGAGGCACGTCGTGCTGCGCCTGCTGATTAATGAAGCAGGCGATGTCGACAAGGTCATTGTGGAGACGGTAGATGTGCCAGGCGAGCTCGAGATCCTTGCCAGCCAGGCATTCGTCCAGGCCAAATTCCAACCCGGTCTGCGCGGTGAGATGCCTGTGAAAAGCCAGATGTTGGTAGAAATTACCTTCGAGAGCGGGAGCACTCCGCCTCCGCCCGGCACTATGCTGCCGGCGCGCTAACAGGCTGTTGAAATTCGCCCGTTTTCACGGAATCCGGGCACGGTGATGAGGCTTTCGAATGCAAATCGAGACTGAATTCGGGGCATTTCATTCGTCGCTCCGCTGCGAGGCGGCGCAGCGCCGTCATTCTGGTGCCTCATGGCGTCGCACCCTGCGGCACCGCGAACAGTATTCGGGCCATTCTGGTGAGGTTGCTCGCCGTCATCGTCAGCTTGAACTGCTGATCGACCCACTGCAATCCACGGAAGACCGTCTGCCGGATGCGGCCCACCGTCTTGCCCCAGCCGAAGTGCTCCTCGATGCGCTTGCGGATCGTCTGGCTCAGCCGGTAGCCGTCATGCCGGGTCGTGCGTGCGTCGATGGCACTGCCGCCGCGCCGGCCCTCGTTCTGGGCGACGTGCGGCGTGACATTGCGCTTGCGGCAATCGGCAATGAAGTCGGCGGTATCGTAGGCCTTGTCCGCGCCCACCGTTTTGGCATGGCTGCCCGGCACCGTATCGAGCATGGAAAGGGCGGCCGCCCGCTCGCCGGTGCCGTCGGCATGGGTGACCACGGCGCCGACCACCAGGCCGTGGCGGTTCTCCATCAGCGCATGGCCTTGGTAGCACAGGATCGATGCGGTGTTGTTGCTCTTGCGGTACAGGCGGGCATCCGGGTCGGTCGTGCTCTCGTGCGTGTCGTTGCTGCGCGGCCGGCCCTTCCAGTCGGCCTGGGCGTTGCGCCCGCCGCCCGAGGGCGTCTGGTCGTTCGAGCCGTCTTTGGGCCGGAAGCTCTTCTGGCTGGCCCAGGCCTGGATCAGCGTGCCATCGACCGAGAAGTGCTCCTTGGAGAGCAGGCCCTTCTCGTCGGCCAGGGCCATCACCTCGGCAAAGAACGCTTCGATCACCTCGTTGGCCAGCAGCCGGTCGCGGTTCTTGGAGAAGACCGAGTGATCCCAGGTGACTTCATCCAGGGCGAGTCCGACGAACCAGCGGAACAGCAGGTTGTAGCGCATCTGTTCCATCAACTGCCGCTCGGAGCGCACCGAGTAGAACACCTGCAGGAGCAGCGCCCGCATCAGCTTCTCGGGCGCGATGGATTCGCGCCCGGTGTCGGCATAGATCGAATTGAACAGGCCGTTCAGGCGCCCGAGCGCCTGATTGACCAGCACCTGGATGGCGCGCAGCGGGTGGTCGGAGGGCACGAAGTCGTCGAGCTTGGCCACCGTGAAGAGGCTTTCCTGCATCGCATCCGTCCCGCGCATTTCATTTACCCCGCCAACATCATGAACATGATATCTATAACGCATAACATGTCAAGTTTGTTTACACGCTGGCGAATTTCAACAGCCTGCTAACGATCGGTCTTCTGCAACTCCCTGGGCAGCGAGAAAACCACGCTTTCCGGATTGCCATCCAGTTGGAGCACTTTGCCGGCACCCAAAGTTTCCAGTCTTCCGATCACCCGCTGCACCAGTACATCCGGTGCCGAGGCGCCTGCCGTGACGCCGATATGCCGCTTGCCAAACAGCCATTCCGGCCGGATTTCGTCGGCGCCATCCACTAGGTAGGCCTCGACACCGCGATTCTTTGCCACTTCGCGCAGGCGGTTGGAATTCGAGCTGTTTGGCGAGCCGACGACGATGACCAGGTCGCACCTCTCCGCCATCTGCTTGACGGCATCCTGGCGATTCTGCGTGGCATAGCAGATGTCGTCCTTGCGCGGGCCCGTGATGAGGGGGAAGCGCGCCTCCAGCGCATGCACGATGGTACGTGCATCATCGACGGACAGCGTGGTCTGCGTGACATAGGCCAGCCGACTCTCGTCCTGCACCTGCAGCTTCGCCACATCGCCAATATTCTCGACCAGGTGAATGCCGCCGGCCGCTTGCCCCATCGTGCCTTCAACCTCAGGGTGGCCGCGGTGGCCGATCATGACGACTTCACGGTCGGCCTCGCGCTGGCGCAGGACTTCGCCATGCACCTTGGTCACCAGCGGACAGGTGGCATCGAAGACGCGCAGTCCGCGTCGGGCGGCTTCGGCGCGCACGGCCTGCGAGACACCGTGGGCGCTGAAAATCACCGTGGCGCCGTCCGGCACTTCGTTGAGCTCCTCGACGAACACGGCGCCCTTTTCGCGCAGGTCGTCGACAACAAACTTGTTATGCACCACTTCATGGCGCACGTAGATCGGCGCGCCATAAAGCTCCAGCGCGCGCTCGACGATCTCGATGGCGCGTTCGACGCCGGCGCAGAAGCCGCGGGGATTGGCCAGCAGTATGTCCATCACAGAACTCCTATCACGTCCACCTCGAAGCAGATGGCCTTGCCGGCCAGCGGGTGGTTGAAGTCGATCAGGGCGCCCTCCTCGGTCAATTCGCGCACCAGGCCGGTGTAGGTGGCGCCGTTGGGCGCCTTGAATTCAATGAGCGCCATCTCGCGGAGTTCCCCGGGATTCGGCAACTCGTTGAGCGCGAAGCGCTGCATCAACTGCGGATTGTGCGGGCCGAAGGCCTGTTCGGGCTCGAGCAGGAACACCGTGCGTTCGCCGGTC
>JADFDL010000285.1 GCA_018262875.1 Rhodocyclaceae bacterium
TCTGAACCCTCGATGGGGATGGCCTGGCGGCGCCCGCCGGCGCGCCAGCCGCCGAGGCGGTTCTGCACGAACTCGATGCCGGTCAGGCGGTTGCCCTCCACCGTCAGGCCCACCGGCGTGCGCAGGCCCTTGATGCGCACGCCCTCGCGCTTGGCCTCGAAGATCTCCTCCTGCGTCACCGGGATGTATTCCTCCGCGGTGCGGATATGGATGGTCACCTCCTGCGCGCCGAGCCGCGACGCGACGCGCGCGCAGTCCAGCGCCGTGAAGCCGGCGCCGACCACCGCAACGCGCTTGCCGACGGTCTTCTTCACGCCGCGGTGCATCTGCACGAGGAAATCCAGGCCGTACTCGATGCCCTCCAGGCCGCGCAGCTCGCGCTTCTCCCAGTCGCCCTGCAGCGGCAGCGGCGAGGCCGCCATGCAGCCGGTGGCGAGCAGCACGGCGTCGAACTCCTCTTCCAGCTTGCTCATGGGAATCTGCCCCTCGCCGTTGCCGATCTCGGCGCCGGTGCGCATCTGCACGCCGAGGCGCAGCGCGTTGTGCAGCTCGATGTCCAGCGTGTCGCGCGGCAGGCGGAATTCGGGGATGCCGTAGCGCAGCATGCCGCCGGGGCGCTCCTCGCGCTCGAAGATCACCACGTCGTGGCCGAGCAGCGAGAGGTCGTGCGCCGCCGCCACGCCGGCCGGTCCCGCGCCGACGATGGCCACGCGCTTGCCGGTGGGCGAATAGAGGCGCTCGGTGATGCGGTGGCCGGCATCCTTGAGGTCGGACGCGACGCGCTTCAGGTGGCAGATCGCCACCGGCTCGCCGTTGCCGGGCCAGCCGTGGCGGCACTGCGATTCGCAGGGCCGCGAGCAGATGCGGCCGAGCACGCCGGGCAGGACATTCGCTTCACGGTTGGTTTCGTAGGAGCGACCATACTGGCGCTCGATGATTTCCCGGATGTAGACCGGGACGTTGGTGCCCGCCGGACAGGCCGTCTGGCAGGGAACGTTCTGCTTGACCCAGCCGATGTCGCGCGGATCGTCGGAGAGGTATTCGCGCTGCTCGGCCGCCGGCGTTCCCGGTGCGTTCGACGGCGGTTTGATGTCGCCCATGCCTGCCTCCATCCCGGACCGGGCCAGGCGCCCGGTTATCGAAAGGCATAATGCTGCCATAAATCCGGCAAGGTTTTGATATCGATCAACAGCTTAAGGCTTAAACTAACAGGCGTGATCCCTTCCCCGTCCTCTTACCCCCCCCCCTCGCGCGCCTTCGCCTACCTGCTGCTGACCCTGACCGTGCTGTTCTGGTCCGGCAACTGGGTGGTCGGCCGCTGGATCCGCGACGACGTGCCGCCCATCGCCCTGTCCTTCTGGCGCTGGGCGATCGCCTTCGCCTGCCTGCTGCCCTGGGCCTGGCCGCACCTGCGCGCGCAATGGCGGGAGGTCGTCGCGCACTGGAAGGTGCTGGCCATGCTCGGCCTCTTCGGCGGCGCCTGCCACAACGCCCTGACCTACACCGGCCTGGCCCACACCACCGCCACCAACGGCGTGCTGCTCGCCTCGGCCACGCCGATCATGATCATCGGCCTCAGTTGGGCGCTGTTCGGCAAGCGCCTGCGCCCGCTGGAATGGCTGGGGGTGATGGTGTCCTTCTCGGGCGTGCTGGCCATCCTCGCCCACGGCGAACTGGCGCGGCTTCTGGCGCTGCGCCCGAATGCGGGCGACCTGTGGGTGCTGGCGGCAATGCTGTTCTGGGCGCTCTACACCGTGCTGCTGGCGCGGCGGCCGTCGAACCTGCACGCCCTCTCCTTCCTCGCCGCCATCGCGCTGTGGGGGCTGGCCGGGCTGGCGCCCTTCTATCTGTGGGAAATGGCTTCAGGCAGGCTCATCGTGCCGGGCGCGCCGGCCTTCGCCGCCATCGCCTACGCCGGCATCTTCCCGGCGGCGCTCGGCTTCATCTTCTGGAACCGCGCCGTGGCCGAGGTCGGCGGCAACCGCGCCGGCCAGTTCATGCACCTGATGCCGGCCTTCGGGACCCTCCTCGCGGTGATTTTCCTGGGTGAAGACCCGGCGCTCTACCACCTCGCCGGCATCGCCCTCATCCTGGCGGGGATTTTCCTGACCACGCGCGTGCGGGCCTGACACGGACGCGCGTCGCGGCTATCCTTCAAGCATGCTTGACGCCCTGAAAAAACTACTCGGCCAGGCCGAGCCGAACCTTCTCGAAATCGACGCGGCGCAGTGGTCGCGCGTCGAGGCCGGCCTGCCGTTCCTCGACCCCCTGCCGCCCGCCGGGCGCGCCCGCCTGCGCGAGATGGCGCTGGACTTCATCGCCGCCAAGGAATGGCACGGAGCGCAGGGGTTGGTGCTGACGCCGGACATCCAGCTCTCCATCGCCCTGCAGGCCTGCCTGCCGGTGCTCAAGCTCGGCCTCGACTCCTATCGCGGCTGGGTCGGCGTCATCGTTTATCCGGGCGATTTCGTCATCCCGCGCAAGCAGATGTCGGAGGACGGCGTGGTGCACGAGTTCGACGACCGGGTGGCAGGCGAAGCCTGGCAAGGCGGCCCGGTGCTGCTGTCCTGGTTCGACCGGCCGGAGGACGCCGACGGCATGAACGTGGTGATCCACGAGTTCGCCCACAAGCTGGACATGCTCAACGGCCCGCCCGACGGCCTGCCGCCGCTGCACGAGGGCATGCGCCGGCAGGACTGGACCGATGCCTTCGAGCCGGCCTACCGCGACTTCTGCGAACGCGTCGACGACGGCGAGGACACCTTCATCGACCCCTACGCCGCCGAGCATCCCGCCGAGTTCTTCGCCGTGACGAGCGAGGTGTTCTTCGAGACGCCCGACCTGCTGCATCGTGAATACCCCGCGGTGTATGGACAGTTGAGGCAGTTCTACCGGCAGGACCCGCTGCGGTGAAACGGCTGCTCATCGTTTATCACACGCAAGGCGGCCACACCGGCGCGATGGCCGAGGCCGTGCTGCGCGGCGCGCGGCGCGCGAC
>JADFDL010000286.1 GCA_018262875.1 Rhodocyclaceae bacterium
GGAGGACGCGCCCCGCCGGCAGCCGCAAGCTCGCGGCCTGAAGTAAAAGTCAGTCCCTGCGGGACGGCGCGCTGAGGATCACCAGCGCGATGCCGCCGAGGACGGCGGCGGAGGCCAGCACGAAGCGCAGCGTCAGCGCCTCGCCGAGGAAGACGATGCCGCCCAGCGCGGCGATCACCGGCACGCTGAGCTGGACGGTCGCCGCGCTCGTCGCCCCAGAGGCCAGCGCGTAGCCGACGCCCGCCGCGTCCAGGCGCGCCTCGGCGAGCGGCAGCAGGCTCAGCACCACGGCGAAGGGCACCGCGCGCAGGAAATTCCCCGCCGTCACGCGCGTGGCGGCGCCCGCCCCCTTGCCGCGGATCGAATACACGCCCCACGCCGCCCCCGCCATCAGCATCAGCGCCGCGCCCGCGAGCGGCGGCGCCGGGCCAGGCCGTAGAAGAACACGCCCACATTCTCTCACTCAGGCCGCACTGGTCTGCCAAGACGATCGAGAATAACGCGGCAAATTTCAACTTAGCAGCAGATTTTGCTTGTGCCGCCGTATTGCACGGACTGACTTTCCCGTAGTTGCACTACTAATCATAAATAATCTCATCCGCCGCATCCGCCTCCGCCGCCTCCCGCGCGTAGTCGCGCGCCAGCTTCGCGGCCTTCTGCTTGCCATGCTCGCGGCACCACGCGTAGGCGACGATCATGGTCATCACTTCGTTGGTGCCGGTCCAGATCGAGGCGAGGCGGATGCCGCAGCAGATACGCTCTAGCGCCGGGCCAAATCGGCCATGTTGATTTACTCAGTTTATTGAGTAAAATTACTCACCATGACGAGCAAAAAGAAAGCCCCTTTCCTGCGCCCGCAGTCTACCGTGCTGGCCGCGCGCCTCGCCGAGCCCCGCCGCTTCATCCAGGTGGTGGCGGGGCCGCGCCAGGTGGGCAAATCCACGCTGGTGCAGCAGGTGACCGATGCGCTGGCGCTGCCCGTGCGCCAGGCCAGCGCGGACGAGCCGACTCTGCGCGGCGCGGACTGGGTCGCCCAGCAGTGGGAAGCGGCCAGGCTTTCCATCGACGATGCCGAAGGTGCGGTACTGGTGCTGGATGAAATCCAGAAAATCCCCGGCTGGTCGGAAACGGTGAAGCGCCTGTGGGACGAGGACACGCGGGCGAAGCGTCCGCTCAAGGTGGTGCTGCTCGGCTCGGCGCCGCTGCTGATCGCCCAGGGGCTGACGGAAAGCCTGGCCGGGCGCTTCGAGGTGCTGCCGCTGTCGCATTGGTCGTATGCGGAAATGCGGGCGGCCTTCGGCTGGCCGGTGGATGCGTTTGTGTTCTACGGCGGCTACCCGGGCGCGGCGCCATTGATCGGCGAGCCCGCACGCTGGGCGCGCTATGTGCTGGACAGCCTGATCGAAACGTCGATCTCGCGCGATGTGCTGCTGCTCACGCGGGTGGACAAGCCCGCGCTGTTGCGGCGGCTCTTCGAGCTGGCCTGCCGCTATTCGGGGCAGGTGCTTTCCTACACCAAGATGCTCGGCCAGTTGCAGGATGCGGGCAACACCACCACGCTGGCGCATTATCTGGAGCTTCTGGCGGGCGCGGGCATGGTCTGCGGCCTGCCCAAGTATGCGGGCGATGCGGCGCGCAGCCGCGGCTCCAGCCCGAAACTGCAGGTGCTCAACACGGCCCTGATGACGGCGGCCAGCGGTTACACGCTGGCCGAGGCGCGCGCCGACCGCGAATTCTGGGGGCGTCTGGTGGAATCCGCCGTGGGAGCGCACCTGGCCAATGCGGCGATGCGCGGCGAATGCGCGCTGCACTACTGGCGCGAACGCAACCACGAGGTGGATTTCGTCGTGCAGGCCGGGCGCAGGCTCACCGCCATCGAGGTGAAAAGCGGCCGCGCCCCGCAGGCGCACCCGGGCACGGCGGCGTTCGTGCAGGCATTCAAGCCGAAGCGCACGCTGCTGGTGGGCGGCGACGGCATCGCGCTGGACGATTTCCTGATGCGGCCCGTCGCGCATTGGGTGGCGGCATGAATTCCCGCCACCCTCGCCGCACGCCCGGCCGCCGCGCTATTCGTAGATGATCTCGCCGGCGGCGTCGGCCTCGGCGGCGACTCTGCGGCGGACTTCTTCAGGCCGACGCACGGATGGCGGTTGTCTATCGACCCCGCAGTAATTCATTTATCATGACGTAGTGCGGCGGGATAAGCCACACTCATTCACCTTTTTAATCATGATGCTTGAGAAGTGGTACGGAGATGTTTTCTACGGCGGGGAACTGCATATCTTTTACCGCGCCAACCTGACGCTCGGTCCCGTCGCCATCGGCTACCGCGGATGCCTTTCCAATGAGAGGCGCACGGTTTCGCGGATTTCCCTCGGTGGCATTCCTATGCCTTGCGTCGGACACGACTCGCTCATCTGGCCGGAAGAGGACGGCACGAATTTTATCTGGAACAATGCCGCGGCGCGTCCCATCGAACTCTGGCGCGACCGGGACAAAACGATCACCTGGGACCCGATCGTCCTCAACGGCAAGCTGGTGCACAACGGCGCACGGGGCTACGCGGAAAGATTGAAAATGAACTTCGCCCCCTGGCGCCTTGGCCTGAAGCTGCTCAAGTGGGGTCGATTCTGCGGCGAGCATCACAGCTTGACGTGGATTGAATGGCGGGGGTCCTTCCCGCTGCGACTTGCCCTGCTGAACGCGCAACCCGTCACTCTGAACGAAGCGACGCGGAACGGTGTTCGCACCTCCTCGGCGACTCTGCATTTTCGTTCCTCGCGTGCGCTGATCAACGAAACCATCGGCACGGGCGCACTGAAGGGATGGTCGTTACCGGTCGGGCGCGGGGCACGGGCGCTCCTCAGGGGAACCGAGACCAAGTGGTTGGCCGAAGCGAATCTTGAGATTGCGGGCTTGCCGCCCGATGCGGGGCACGCCGTATTCGAGGAAGTCTCGTGGGAATAGCGCGGATTGCCGGAAAACTCGGATATGGC
>JADFDL010000287.1 GCA_018262875.1 Rhodocyclaceae bacterium
TCGCCGACGTGATGCTGCGCGACAGCGGTGTGGCGGAACTCCTGCCGGCCTGCAACACAGTGATTTTCGACGAGGCGCACCAGTTGCCGGAGACGGCCAGCCTGTTCTTCGGCGAGAACGTGTCGACCTCGCAATTGCTCGACCTGGGGCGCGATGCGCGCATGGAGGGCCTGGCGGCGGCCAAGGATTTCCTCGACCTGCCGGAAGGCGCGCGGACATTGGAGAAGGCGGCGCGCGACCTGCGCCTGGCCGTTCCCGGCGAGAACGCACGCTTTGCCATGGCGCAACTGGCGCCGGTGTTCCACGAGGCGCTCGACAAGCTGGCGGCGGAACTGGCGCATTTCGGCACGCTGCTGGAATCGCAGGCGGAACGCTCGGAGGGACTGGAGCATTGCTGGCGCCGGGCGCAGGAACTGCAGCTTGTGCTCAAGCGCTGGCGCGACGTCGGCGAGCCGGGCCTGGTGCGCTGGGTCGAGGTGTTCAACCAGGCGCTGTCGCTGAATGCCACGCCGCTCATCATCGCCGACATTTTCAAAAAGCAGATGGAAGGCCACCCGCGCGCCTGGATCTTCACGTCCGCCACGCTGGCGGTGGAGAGCGATTTCTCGCATTACTGTACCGAGCTGGGACTCACGGGCGCCGACACCGGTTGCTGGGGCAGCCCCTTCGATTACCCGAAGCAGGCCGTGCTGTATGTGCCGCAGAACCTGCCCGACCCGAACAGTCGCGAGTACCACGAGGCGGTGGCGGAGGCGGCCTGGCCGCTGATCCACGCCAGCCGCGGCCGCGCTTTCGTGCTGTGCACCTCGCTGCGCGCCATGCGCCGCCTCCACGAGCTGCTGAAAGCGCGCTTCGAGGCGGAAGGCTTCGATCATCCGCTGCTCTTGCAGGGCGAAGGCTCGAAGAGCGAACTGCTGGCGCGCTTCCGCCGGCTGGGCAATGCCGTGCTGGTGGCGAGCCAGAGCTTCTGGGAGGGCGTCGACGTGCGCGGCGAGGCGCTGTCCCTCGTCATCATCGACAAGCTGCCCTTCGCGCCGCCCGACGATCCGGTGCTGGCAGCGCGCATCGAACACATGAAGAAGGCGGGCCGCAACGCTTTCATGGAATACCAGTTGCCGCGCGCCGTCATCAGCGTCAAGCAAGGCGCCGGGCGGCTGATCCGCGACGAAGCCGACCGCGGCGTGCTGATGATCTGCGACCCGCGCCTGATCACGAAACCTTACGGCAAGCGCGTCTGGCGCTCGCTGCCGCCGATGCGGCGCACGCGAGAGGCGGACGAGGCGGTGGCTTTCTTCGAACTGGAAGGTATTGCCGATACCATGGCGGCTTCATGACCGACACTCCGGGCCCGGAGGCGGGCGCCAGCAATTGCGTCCGTCTGGCGGAAACCCTCAACCGCGATTGCCAGTGCGTCAGCGTCGACCGGGAGAAACTGCTCCGCGCGCTGGCACAGGGCGAGGCCGGCGCCGACATGGTGCGCCTGATCGAAGAAGAACGGCCGCACCTTTTCGCCGAATCGACGGTGTTCCTCGGCCAGGCCAGCGTCGAGCGCATGGCCGAGGTCGTCGCCGCGGTAGAGCGCGTGGCGGCGTTGCCGGCTTGGGCGGGGCGCGTGCTGGCCTGGGCGCCGGAGTCTGCCCGCCACCGCTGCGCAGCGGCGGGCGTCTTCATGGGCTACGATTTCCATCTCGGTGAGGCCGGGCCGCAGCTCATCGAGATCAACACCAATGCCGGCGGCGCCCTGCTGAATGCCGCCCTCTCGCAGGCGCAGGTGGCCTGTTGCGAAGAGGTCACCGCCATCCTGCCCGGCGTGCATCCTGCCGCCACCCTGGAGCAGGACTACGTCGACATGTTCATCGAGGAATGGCGCGCCGAGCGCGGCGATGCGCGGCTCGGGCGCATCGCCATCGTGGACGAGCATCCGCCTGAGCAGTACCTCTACCCGGAATTCCTCCTTTTCAAAAAACTCTTCGAGCGCCACGGCCTGGCGGCGACGATCTGCGATCCGGCAGAACTGCGCTTCGAGGACGGGGCGCTCCGGCACGAAGGGGAACGCATCGACCTGGTCTACAATCGGCTGACCGATTTCGGGCTGGAGGCGCCGGGTAATGCCGCGCTGCGCGAAGCCTGGCTGGCCGGGGCGGTGGTGTTGACGCCGCATCCGCGTGCCCACGCCCTCTTCGCCGACAAGCGCAACCTGATGCTGCTGACCGACGCGACGGTGCTGGACGAGCTGGGCGTGGATGCCGCGACGCAGGCCGTGCTGCTCGGCGGCATCCCGCGCACGCGGCGGGTGCGGCGCGAGGATGCCGAGGACCTGTGGGCCGCCCGCCGGCAGCTCTTCTTCAAGCCGGCCGCCGGCTACGGCAGCAAGGCGGCCTATCGCGGCGACAAGCTGACGAAGCGGGTGTTCGAGGACATCCTTGCGGGCGGCTATGTGACGCAGGCGCTGGTGCCGCCCTCGCAGCGGCGCCTCGGCACGGATGAGACGCCGCTCGAGCTGAAGCTCGACCTGCGCAACTATGCCTACCGCGGCCGCGTGCAACTGGTGACGGCGCGGCTGTACCAGGGGCAGACGACGAATTTCCGCACGCCGGGCGGCGGTTTCGCGCCGGTACTGACTGTGCCGAAGAGATTGGGATGAACCGCATTCAACACAGAGGACACGGAGGCACAGAGAACACAGAGGTTTTTTTGCATATTCTCTGTGCCCTCCGTGTCAAAAGAGGCACATGAAAATATTCGGCTTTGCAGGATATTCCGGCAGCGGCAAGACGACGCTGATCGAGCAGCTCATTCCGCGCTTCGTCATGGAGGGCCTGAGGGTTTCGCTCATCAAGCATGCCCATCACGACTTCGACATCGACAAGCCGGGCAAGGACTCCTTTCGCCACCGCGAGGCTGGCTGCTCGGAAGTGCTGCTCACTTCCGACCAGCGCTGGGTGCTGATGCACGAGCTGCGCGGCGAGCGGGAA
>JADFDL010000288.1 GCA_018262875.1 Rhodocyclaceae bacterium
CCGCTGATCGCCATGGCGCACGGCATCCCCTACGTCGCCACCGCCTCGGTCGCCTACCTGCGCGACCTCGAGGAGAAAGTCAGTCGCGCCATGACGGCGCGGGGGGCGCGCTACATCCACATCCTGGTGCCCTGCCCGCTCGGCTGGGGCGCCGCGCCGCACGACACCATCAAGCTGGCAAGGCTGGCGGTGGAAACCGGCCTCTTCCCGCTCTTCGAGGCCGAGCATGGCGAAGTGGTGCGCACGACGCCGATCCGCCACCGCGTGCCGGTGGAGGAATATCTGAAGCCGCAGAAGCGCTTCGCCCATCTCTTCGGCAAGACGCCGGCGGTTGACACCATCGCCCGCATCCAGGAGATGGCCGACCGCAACATCCGCAAGTATGGCTTGCTGGGAAAGACGTAGGGATGCGTCATAATGGGTCCGACACGCAAATGACTGGAGGCACGCCCTTGCTAACTACGGTCGAACAGACCAGGTTGCGCATCTCGAAAAAAACCGATGCAGCGGTCAAGTCAAGGCTTGGCCAGTTCTTCACGCCGGCAACTACGGCCGCCTTCATGGCCGGGCTTTTCCCGCCAGCAGGCGGCGCCTGCCGCCTGCTCGACGCCGGTGCGGGCATCGGCTCGCTTTCTTGCGCCTTCCTGGAAAAATGCTTCGGCCCCGCGCTGCACTTCGACAACATTTGCCTGACCGCCTGCGAGTTCGATGAGAGCCTGCTCCCCACATTACACGCCTCGCTTCAGGGGTACGCGGGCAAACTGCCGCTCGCCTGGAAGGTCGCTGGCGGCGATTTCGTGGAAGCTGCCGTGAATCGCATTCAGTTTGAGCAAGGCGGTTTCACCCACGCAATCCTGAATCCGCCTTACAAGAAAATTGGCAGCGACTCCCGCCATCGTCTGTTGCTTCGGAAGGCAGGCATCGAAACCGTCAATCTGTATTCGGCTTTTGTCGCGCTCGCCATATTGCTCATGGCGCCGGGTGGGCAGATCGTGGCGATCATTCCGCGCAGCTTCTGCAACGGGCCGTATTACCGCCCCTTCCGCGATTTCGTGATGAAACACGCGGCCATCCGTCACATGCACTTGTTCGGGTCGCGCAGCCAGGCCTTCAAGGACGACGACGTACTGCAGGAGAACATCATTATCCGCCTGGAGCGGGGTGGCCAGCAGGGACCGGTCAGGATAACGACGTCGACCGACGACACGTTTGCCGATCTGGCCGGCCACGAGCATCCCTTCGAGCGGATCGTGTTCCCGGATGACCCGGAGCGGTTCATCCACGTGCCGACATCGCCCGAAATGAGCGCTTTCGAGTTGTCCCGGGCCGTCCGCCATACGCTGGCCGAGCTTGGCATCGCGGTCTCGACCGGGCCGGTGGTCGATTTCCGCTTGAAAGAGCACCTGCGCGACATGCCCGAAACAGGCACCGTGCCGCTGCTCTACTCCGGCCATTTCGGCCCGGAAGGTTTGATATGGCCGATGCCCGACGCAAAGAAGGCCAATGCCATCCTGCACACGCGCGACATTGAGAAATGGCTTTACCCGAACGGCTTCTATTGCGTGGTGCGCCGTTTTTCGTCGAAGGAAGAAAGGCGGCGCATCGTTGCAAACGTGATCGATCCTGCCGCGTTCGATGGCGCAACTATGCTGGGCATAGAGAACCACCTGAACGTTTTTCACGAAAACAAGTGCGGCCTGCCGGAGGCGCTTGCGCGGGGGCTGGCCGTTTTTCTCAACGCAAGTGCGGTGGATGAGCATTTCAGGCGGTTCAGCGGACACACCCAGGTTAACGCCACCGATTTGAAGCTGATGAAATACCCGAGCCGTCAAGCGCTGATCGAGCTTGGGCAATGGGCCATGCGCCATGATGGATTGACGCAGGCGATGCTGGATGAACGGTTCGAGGCCCTCGCCGCATGACAGTCAGCAAGAAGAAACGCCATATAGCTGCCGCGAGTCAAATCCTGACTTCCCTCGGTTTGCCGAAGGCGCAGCAGAACGAACGTTCGGCACTTTGCCTGCTGGCCTTGATCGACCTTAAGCCAGGCATACCCTGGGCGAAGGCGGGAAACCCGCTCATGGGTATTACGCCCATCATGGATTGGACGCGCGAGCACTACGACAAGGACTACGCGCCGAACACCCGCGAAACGGTTCGCCGTCAAACGATGCACCAGTTCATCGAGGCAGGACTAGCGCTTTACAACCCGGACCAGCCGGATCGCCCGGTAAACAGCCCAAAGGCGGTCTATCAGATCGAACCCGCCGTACTGGCGTTGCTGCACACCTTCGGCACGGATGCGTGGCGCAACAAGCTGGCTGAATACCTCGCTACGCGTGAGACGCTGTCCGCGCGTTACGCGAAGGAGCGCACGCAGAACCGTATTCCGGTAGAAATCGCGCCAGGCCGAAAAATCAGCCTCAGTTCCGGCGAGCACAGCGATCTGATTCGCGCCGTCATCGAGGACTTCGCCCCGCGCTTCGCACCCGGCAGCATATTGGTCTATGCGGGTGATACCGGCGACAAGTGGGGCTACTTCGACGCTGCCTTGCTGGCGGAACTGAATGTCGCTGTGGATACGCACGGCAAGATGCCGGACGTGGTGCTGCATTACTCCGCGAGAAACTGGCTGCTGCTGGTCGAATCCGTCACCAGTCACGGCCCCGTCGACGGTAAGCGACACGATGAACTTGCCAGGCTCTTTGCCGGATCGAACGCCGGATTGGTCTTTGTGACCGCCTTCCCGAGCCGGGCCGTCATGAGTCGCTATCTCGGAGAGATCGCGTGGGAAACCGAGGTGTGGGTGGCCGATGCGCCCTCGCATCTGATCCACTTCAACGGTGAACGCTTTCTCGGACCGTATCCCTGAACTGATTCGTCGGAATGTTGAGGAATTCCTTCGAAACATGATCCGTCCTGAGAAATGCCATGGATAAACCCTTCGCCATCACCCTC
>JADFDL010000289.1 GCA_018262875.1 Rhodocyclaceae bacterium
CACAGCGTTGGCAACGCTTTTTTCACAGGAAATGCTCGATCGCGGCTATCTGGCCGCGCCCAAGTTCAATGCCACCTTCGCCCACACGCCGGCGATCGTCGAGCGCTATCTCGGCGACGTGGGCGAAGTGATGCCGGTCCTCGCCGATGCCATCCGGCGCGACGACATCAGGCAGCGCCTGCGCGGACCCGTCAAACATTCCGAGTTCCGGCGGCTGACGTGACGGAAGATATCGCATGAAGACCACACTTTCGAAGGATGCGCTGGCGGCCTACCTTGCAAGGCAGATGAGTAACTTTTTTCCGGATCGGGAAGTCGCCGCTCATGAGCTGAAACCATTCGTTGAGGGAGGGCTGGAGCGGCTCGCATCGTGCTTTGCGCGGATATCTGACAAGTACCTGCCGGCTGGCCGCGAGCAGCAGTTCAACCATCGGCACACCGACCATTACGCGATGTTCCTCTATCTGGTCGCCAATACGATCAGAAGGATGCAGGGGGACATGGAACTGGCAGACAAGGCGTATGCGCTGAACAAGGCGCTGCATGCGATCGACGTATACCACGAGGTGGAACTGCCCGATGTGTTCTTCTTCCAGCATCCGCTCGGCACGGTGCTGGGGCGGGCCCATTACGGCAACTACTTCATGGTGTACCAGCGCTGCTCCGTGGGCGCCAAGGACCAGGTCTATCCCACGATTGGGGAGGGTGTCGTCATGTTCGGCGGCAGTGCGATACTTGGTGACTGCACCATCGGCCGCAACGTCTGGTTGTCATCGGGAGCGACGGTGCTCGGTCAGGACGTGCCTGACGACTCGGTCGTTTTTGGGCAGTCGCCGAACATCGCCATCAAGCCGACGCAGCGGAACATCGTTCGCGACCTGTTCAACCATCCATCAGGCAGAAGTTGATGCGCACAATTCACGATCTTGTTTCTCTTCAGGGGCGCAGCGCACTTGTAACCGGCGGCGCAGGACATATCGGCTTGGCTGCCGCCGAGGCCTTGCTGGAGGCGGGCGCGAAAGTCGCCCTGCTCGACCTCGATGCCGCAGCCGTTGCACGATGTGCGGAGGGATTCAACGCACGCTGGCCCGGCATGGCGCTGCCGATTGCTTGCGATCTCGCCGACGAGGCGGCCACCCGTGCTGCTGCGCGGCAGGCCATCGCCGCCCTGCAGGGGCTCGACATCCTGGTGCATTCCGCCGCCTTCGTCGGCACGACGAAGACGCCCGGCTGGTCGGCGCCGTTCGCCGAGCAGACCGTGGAGGCCTGGGATGCCGGCATGCGGATCAACTTGACTTCCGCCTTCATCCTCACGCAGGAAGCGCGCCCAGCACTGGCCGCCTCAGGGCACGGCTCGGTGATTTTCGTCTCTTCGATCTATGGCCTCGTTGGTTCGGATGCGGCCGTATATGAAGGCACGAGCATGAACGCCGACCGCGTGCTGGCCTACAGCGCCTCGAAGGGCGGATTACTGCAGCTCATGCGGCATTTGTCCACGCTGCTTGCCCCCGCGGTTCGCGTCAACGCCATTTCGCCCGGCGGTATCGAGCGTGGCCAGCCCGAGGCTTTCCGCCGGCAGTATGCCGCGCGCACGCCGTTGAAGCGGATGGGCACCGAGGAAGACATGAAGGGCGCAGTGGCCTACCTCGCAAGCGATCTGTCGGCTTATGTCACGGGGCAGAACCTGGTGGTAGATGGAGGCTGGACGGTATGGTGAGCGGCTTCCCCAACATGGCCGTAGTCGTACGCGACCGCCTGGCACGCTTTGCCGACAGGACCTTCCTGATCCTGCCCGACGACGATCGTCGGTATGGCTATGCCGAGTTCGGCGAACTGGTGCGCCGCGCCGCTGGCCTGCTCGCCGACGCCGGACTATCGGCCGGCGACCATGCCGTCATGGCAATGAAGAACTCCCCCGAGAACATGGCGCTGTTTCTGGCTGCCCTGGGCTCGGGCGTGCGCCTGCTGCTGATGGGGCCGGACTACAGCGCCGGCGAGTTGGAGGGCGCCATCGAGGGACTGCAGGTGAAGCTGGTTTTCGTCGATGCCGGCGTTCCCCTGGAAGGGCGGCTGCCTGTCGGGGGGCGGCTGGTGCCGGTGGCTGTGACCAAAGGCTTTGAAGGCAGCGCCGAACGCGATCCGTTCGCTGCGGCGGCCGGGATTGCGGCGGACGATCCTGCCTACATCATGTGTTCCTCCGGCTCGACGGGCAGGCCGAAGCGCATCTGCACCTCCCACAAGAATATACTGGCGGAGCTGGAAGCGATGTTCCTGGTCCACGGGCTGGCCGATGAAGACCGCCATCTCTGCGTGCTGCCGCTGTTTCACGTCTCGGCCCTCTACCGCAACTTCCTCATGCCCTTTTGCCAGGGCGGTTCCGTCGTGCTCTGCGAAACCTTCGAGCAGGAGCGTTTCTGGCCGCTGCTTTCCCGCCACGCAGTGAACTTCGTCCAGGTCGTGCCGAGCATCCTCGCCGTGCTCGCCGACCAGGAGGACGCCCCCGACGCGCAGGTGCGCCGATCGTTGAAATACATCGGCACGGCTTCTGCGCCGCTCTCGCCCAAGCTGCTGGAGCGCTTCGAGGCGCGTTTCGGCGTCCTGATCGTGCAGGGCTTCGGCTTGACCGAGCTGACTTGCGGCATCACGCTGAATGAAACCGATCCGACGCGGCGCAAAGTGGAGTCGGTGGGCAGGCCGCTACCGGTCAACGAGGTGCGCATCATGGATGAGGCGGGCCGCTTCCTGCCGCCGGGGCAGGAAGGTGAAGTGGTTGTGCGTGGCGATAACGTCATGCTTGGCTACCTCGGTGCCGATGGGCGCCCCGCGACCCCGTGGAACGACGGCTGGTTCCACACCAACGACCTGGGACACCTGGATGCTGACGGCTTCGTCTACCTGACCGGGCGCAAGAGCGACATCATCAACCGCGGCGGCCACAAGATATCCCCGGTGGAGG
>JADFDL010000290.1 GCA_018262875.1 Rhodocyclaceae bacterium
GGACATCGAGATTTTCGGCCGCGTCATGCAGACCAACGTGGTGGGGCTCGCCGCCACCTTCCATCCCTTCATCGCGTCGATGCGCGCCGCGCGGCACGGGCGGCTGGCCGGCATCGCCTCGGTGGCCGGCATGCGCGGCATTCCCGGCGCCGGCGCCTACAGCGCCTCGAAGGCCGCCGCCATCACCTACCTGGAAGCACTGCGCGTGGAATTGCGATCGAGCGGCGTCAAAGTCGTCACCGTCTGCCCCGGCTACGTCGCCACGCCGCTGACGGCGGTGAACAGATACCGCATGCCCTTCATCCTCCCCGCCGACGTGGCGGCGCGGCGCATCGCCCGCGTCATCGACGCTGGCCGGGCCTACGCCGTCGTGCCCTGGCAGATGGCCCTCGTCGCGCGCGCCATGAAACTCATGCCCAACGCGGTGTACGACCGCCTCTTCAAACGTGCTGGCCGCAAGCCGCGCGGGCTCAAGCTGTAGGGAAAGTCAGTCGCCGGAAGACGGCGATGGAAGAGGGTGATGATGCCCACGCCAGTGCGCCGCTTCCGGTGAATGTCCCGCGTGCCTCCCTATATTTACTGGTTGTAATGAGGTTTGGTGTGTTGTATTGTGTACATCCAAACACACCAGCGCTCACAAAGTACCACCATGCCTGCCTCAACCACTGTGACTATCCGCCTGGAACCAACGATCAAGGACCGCCTCGACCGCCTCGCAACCGTCACAAATCGCAGCAAATCATTCCTGGCGGCGGACGCTATCCGGGAATACATCGAACTGAACGAGTGGCAGATCCGCGAGACGCAGGCCGCCATTGCCGAGGCCAATGCGGGCGACTTCGCAAGCGACGCCGAAGTGCAATCGGTATTCCGCAAGTGGGATGTCGATGCGGCTTAGGTGGCTGCGTACCGCGCTGAGAAACCTGGACGAAGAAGCCGACTATATCGCCGCCGAAGATTCGGCGGCAGCGCGGCTGGTGGTCGGCCGTATTCATTCCGCAGTCGCCCAACTGGTCGACAACCCGGCGATGGGGCGCCCCGGCCGTGTGGCCGGCACCCGTGAACTGGTCGTTACCAGGACGCGTTACATCGTCCCCTATCGCGTTCGCGGCAGCGAAATTCAGCTGCTTCGCGTCTTTCATACCTCGCGCAAACCGCCTGCGAAGTGGTAGTCAATCAGCGCCGGCCGCAAACCGCGCGGGCTGAAACTGTAGCTCAGGAGCCGGAAATTTCTACTTCTGATCGGTACTGAAACGGGGTTAGCCTCAGTTGAGAATTGCTTACCCCAAGGTACCACTAACAGGCCATTACCCAACTGTCCGCGCTAGGTCACAAGCAGTCGGACCGTTCCGCTAATCAAAATGACTACTTCGACCGATTTTCAGACGCTATATAAAAGTCAGTCCCCGGAGGACGGCGACAGGTGCTCGCGGTGGGCGAAGCCCAGCGTGTTGTCGATGAGGTAAATATCCTCCGGCACCAGTTCGTACCAGCGGATCTTGTCGAGCGCTTCGAGAATCTTGCGCGGCACGCCGGCGCCGCCGCCGATCAGCGGGTAGCGCTGCTGGTAGAGGGCGCGCACGCGCGCTTCGTCTTCGGCGGCGACTTCGCGCACCGTTCCCTTGAGCTGCAGGCCGCGGATGCCGGGCCAGTCGTCGTAGTCGCGCTGGATCGTCGCCGCCACGCACGGGTCGGCGGCGAGGTGTTGCGCGTGGCGCGAGGTCGGCGCGGAGAGAAAGTACAGTTTCAGGCCGTCGTGGGCGTAGAACACAGCCGCGGCCCAGGGACCGTCGCTGCCGACCGTGGACAAGGTCGTCACGTGGTGCTCGCTGAGGAGGGCGAGCACGCGCTCGCGAAGCGGTGCGTTCATCTCAGACGGCCGCGCCGGCCTTGTCGCCTTCCTTCATGCGCTTCAGGCGGTAGGCGAGCTGCGGGCGGGTGATGCCGAGCAGGCGCGCCGCCGAGGAGAGGTTGCCTTTCGCCTTGCCCACTGCCGCTTCCAGCAGCATCGATTCCACCTCGTCCAGGGTGAACACGCCGTTCAGCACCGAGTCGCACAGCTTCGCTCCCGGTTCCCAGGTTTGCGCGTGCGGCGTGCCATGGGCATCCAGCCCGAGTTCGCCCGGCTGGCTGTCGCGTTCGGCAAGGAACAGGTGGCTGGCCTCGATGCGCGTGCCGTGCGGCGCCAGGATGACGCTGCGCTCGATGACGTTTTGCAGCTCGCGGATGTTGCCCGGCCAGTTGTAGGAGAGCAGCGCCCGCTTTGCCTTGTCGGTGAAGCCGCGCAGTTTCTTGCCGTGGATTGTCGCGTACTTTTCGACGAAAGCCTTGGCCAGCGGCGAGATGTCTTCCTTGCGCTCGCGCAGCGGCGGGATGTGGATCTGGAATGCGTTCAGCCGGTAGTAGAGGTCGAGGCGGAACTTGCCGTCCTTCACCAGCTTGGCGAGGTCGGCATTGGTGGCGGCGATCACGCGCACGTTCACCTTGCGCGGCCTGGCGTCGCCGAGGCGCTCGATCTCGTGCTCCTGCAGCACGCGCAGCAGCTTGGCCTGCGCCGAGAGCGGCAGGTCGCCGACCTCGTCGAGCATCAGGGTGCCGCCGTCGGCGCGCTCGAAGCGCCCGGGGCGCGCCGACTGGGCGCCGGTGTAGGCGCCCTTCTCGACGCCGAACAGCTCGGATTCGACCAGCTCCTGCGGGATGGCCGCGCAGTTCACCGCGACGAAGGCGGCGCCGGCGCGCGGGCTCATCTCGTGCAGGCAGCGCGCGAAGACTTCCTTGCCGACGCCCGTCTCGCCGAGCAGCAGCACCGGGATCTGGCTGTCCGCCGCCTGCTTGAGCAGGCCGTAGGCGGCGCGGAAGCCGGGCGAGACGCCGATCATGTGCTCGGGCAGGGTCTCCTTCTCGCCGATCGAGGAACGCAGGTGGGTGACCTGGGTC
>JADFDL010000291.1 GCA_018262875.1 Rhodocyclaceae bacterium
CGAACTGACCATGCTGGAGAACGTCGTCGGCCGCTGGCCGCCGTTCCACGGCCAGGGTGGCAGTCGTTACTAGCCCCGCCCCGCCGCCGAGCCGCGCCCGGAAGGGCTGCGAAGCAGCCCTGAAGAAGTACTCCTGGGGTGCCCCAAGGCGGGGCAAGCCAACAACATGGAGCGAAGCGAACACCCGTCACCCCCTTCCTGGAGAGGGGAGCGGGGGGGGGGTCGTTACTCGCTTTGCGCCGGCGGCGCGGCCTGGAGGACTTCCTCGAGGGTAGTGAGGCCGGCGGCGACTTTCATCGCGCCGGAGATGCGCAGCGGCTTCATGCCTTCGCGATAGGCCTGCTCCCGCACCTTGGCAAGCTCCGTGGTCGGCGTCACCAGCTTGCGCAGCTCGGGCGACATGAGCATGATCTCGTAGAGGCCGACGCGTCCCATGTAGCCCGTCATGCGGCAGTCGAGGCAGCCGACCGGCCGATACACCTGCTGCGGCCGGGCAGCCTTCCACGGCGCGACCAGCGCCTGCCAGATTTCCTCCTCATCCGGCGTCATGGCCGAGGCTTTCTTGCAATGCGGACAGAGCGTGCGCACCAGGCGCTGCGCCATCACCCCCAGCAACGTGGCATTGAGCAGATAGGACGGCGTGCCCAGGTCGAGCAGCCGGGTCACCGACGTCGGCGCATCGTTGGTGTGCAGGGTGGACAGCACCAGGTGGCCGGTCAGCGCCGCCTGCACCGCCATGTCGGCCGTTTCCAGGTCGCGAATCTCGCCCACCATGACGATATCCGGGTCCTGCCGCATCAGCGCCCGCACGCCGGCGGCGAACGTCATGTCGATGTTCTGCTGCACCTGCACCTGATTGAAGGCGGCCTCGATCATCTCGATCGGATCCTCGATGGTGCACACATTGACTTCCGGCGTGGCGAGCTGCTTCAGCGTCGAATACAAGGTCGTCGTCTTGCCCGAGCCGGTCGGCCCCGTCACCAGGATGATGCCGTTGGGCTTGTCGGTCATCTGCGTCCAGCGCGCCTTGTCGTCGTCGCTGAAGCCCAGCTCCGCGAAGTCGCGCACCAGCACTTCCGGGTCGAAGATGCGCATGACCAGCTTCTCGCCGAAGGCCGTCGGCAGGGTCGACAGGCGCAACTCGATCTCCTGGCCGTCGGACGTGCGCGTCTTGATGCGGCCGTCCTGCGGACGGCGCTTTTCCACCACGTCCATGCGGCCGAGGATCTTGATGCGGCTGGTCATGGCGGTCAGCACCGACATGGGGATCTGGTACACCTGATGCAGCACGCCGTCGATGCGAAAGCGCACGATGCCGAGCTCCCGCCGCGGCTCGATGTGGATGTCGCTGGCGCGCTGCTCGAAGGCGTATTGCCAGAGCCAGTCGACGATGCTGACGATGTGCTGATCGTTGGCATCGAACTGGCGGTTGGTCTTGCCCAGCTCGACCAGTTGCTCGAAACTGGAGGCGCCGCTGCGCACCTCGCCCTGCTGCTCGGCCTTCTTCACCGAGCGCGCCAGGTTGTAGAACTCGACCAGGTAGCGGTCGATGTCCTGCGGATTGGCGACGACGCGGCGGATGTCCTTGCGCAGAATGGGCTTCAGCTCGGCTTCCCACTCGCGCAAATAAGGCTCGGCGGTGGCGATCACCACTTCGCGCGTATTCACTTCGACAGGCAGTATCCTGAAGCGCGTCGCGTAGGCGTTGGACACCACCTCCGTGACCGCCTGGAATTTGATCTTGAGCGGATCGATGTGCAGGTAGTCGAGCCCCGCATGGCGCGACAGCCACTCCGTCAGGTATTCCAGGGTCAGCGCCTTGTGCGGCTCGGCAAGCGCCTTCCATTTCTGGTCGGCAATGACGATCAGCGGATGGATGTCTCCCTTGAAGTAACGCCGTTCCTTTTTGAAGGCCTCGCCGACGCCCTTCGGAATGAAGCCGTCCGCAACCAGGGCGTCAACCACCTCTGGCAGAGTCAGGCGATGCTCGCGCACCTCGGTTTCTTCGCTGGCTTTGTTCATGGCTGGGCGATGACGATGCAATGGCAGCACTATAGCCGAGCCGCCCGCCCCGCTCAATGGCAACCCTGTAGGTCGGCCTTCAGGCCGACAGCCCACAGCCGCAGTAGTCGGGCTGAAGCCCGACCTACAAGGCTTCCTTATTTCCCGCCCATCTCCAGCATCAGCGCATTCACCCGCTTGACGAAGGCCGCCGGGTCTTCCAGTTGCCCGCCCTCGGCCAGCAGGGCCTGATCGAAGAGCACGGCGCTCCAGTCGTCGAAACGTTTTTCTTCGTATTTCAGCCGCTGTACGACCGGGTGATCCGGATTGATCTCCAAAATGGGCTTCGACGCCGGCACCTTCTGCCCCGCCGCCTTGAGCAGGCGCGCCAGGTTGCCGCCCATGTCGTGCTCGTCGGCCACCAGGCAGGCCGGACTGTCGGTCAGGCGGTGCGTGACGCGCACTTCCTTGACCCGCGCGCCGAGCGCGGTCTGCATCTTCTCAACGAGTTCCTTGAACTCGCCGGCCTGCGCTTCCTGCGCCTGCTTTTCCGCCTCGTCTTCCAGCTTGCCCAGGTCGAGGCCGCCCTTCGCCACCGACTGCAGCGGCTTGCCCTCGAACTCGGTCAGATGGCCGAGCACCCACTCGTCCACGCGGTCGGAGAGCAGCAGCACCTCGATGCCTTTCTTGCGGAAGATTTCCAGGTGCGGGCTGTTCTTCGCCGCCGTGAAACTGTCCGCGGAAACGGTGTAGATCCGGTCCTGCCCCTCCTTCATGCGACCGATGTAGTCGGCCAGCGAGACGCTTTCCTCCTCGGTGTCGGCGTGGGTGGAGGCGAAGCGCAGCAGGCCGGCGATCTTCTCGCGGTTGGCGGAGTCTTCGCCGATGCCCTCCTTCAGCACGCGGCCGAATTCCTTCCAGAAGGTGGC
>JADFDL010000292.1 GCA_018262875.1 Rhodocyclaceae bacterium
CGAGCCAGTTGAACAGCGTCTCGCGCACCGCATCCGGCGTCGGCCGCAGGCCGGGGGCGTCATGAAAGGTGACGAAGCGGCGCTTCCATTCGCCGCCGACGATACGAACCCGGCTCACTCGCCGCCCACGATCACCGTGACGAAATGCTCCGGTTTCACATGCCGGGCGAACGCCGCGCGGATGTCGGCAACGGTCACCGCCTCCACCTTGCGCGGGAAGTCGTCGAGGTAGCTGAGCGGCAAGCCGTAGAAGCCGATCACCGCCAGGTATTCGAGCAGCTTGCGGTTGCTGTCGATGCGCAGCGGGAAACCGTCGGCCAGGTTGCGCCGCGCCGCCCTGAGTTCCTCCTCGCTCGGCCCGCGGGCGAGGAATTCGGCCAGCACGTCCTCCACCACCTTGAGCGCGGCGGCGGCCTGCTCGCGCTTGGTCTGCAATCCGATCTGGAAGGGGCCAGGCTGCTTCTGCGGCTGGAAGTAGCTATAGACGCTGTAAGCGTAACCGCGCTTCTCCCGCACTTCCTTCATCAGTCGCGAGACGAAACCGCCGCCGCCGAGAATGTAGTTGCCGACCAGCAGGGGAATGGTGTCCGGATCGCCGCGGCGTACGGCGGGCAGGCCGAGGTGGATATGCGCCTGCGTGGCCGGATGGTCGATGCGCACGGTGTTCTTCGCCGGCAGCGCCGTATCGGGGAGACTGACTTCTGCCGGCGCATCGGGCAGCCCGTCTGTCAGGCGCTGCGCGATCGCCTCGGCCTCGGCGCGCGAAAGATCGCCGATGATCGATACCGTGGCGCGGCGCGCGCCGTAATGCGCCTTGTAGAAGGCCATCAGGTCGTCGCGCTCGACCCTCTCCACGCTTTCGGCGGTGGGCACGCGACCGTAGGGATGCGCGGGATAGAGCGCTGCGGCAAAACGCTTGGCGGCGATGCTGGCCGGCCGCGTGTCGGCCTCGCGGATGCCGGCGATGGTGCGCGCTTTTTCGCGAGCGAGCACGTCAGCGGAAAAAACCGGCTTCTGCAGCACCAGCCGCATCAGGTCCAACGCCGCCTCGCGCTCGCGCGGCGAGGACAGGCTGCGCAGGGAAATGCTGGAACGATCCTGGTCGGCGCCTCCGCCGAGGAGGGCGCCGATGTCGGCGAGGCGGTCGGCGATCTTTTCCTCGTCGAGTTCGCCCGCACCCATGTCGAGCAGGCTGCGCGTGAGGCCGGCCAGGCCGGCCTTGTCCGCCGGTGCATAGGCGCCGCCGGCAGCGAAGTCGACCTGGACATCGACGATCGGCACGACGCGGCTTTCGACGAATACCACCCGGGCGCCGGAGGGCGCGGTCCAGTGTTCGATCTTCGGTCCGGCCTGTACCAGCGTCGCGGCCGCGCCCAGCAGGCAAGCCAACAGGATTCTTTTCATGGAATGGTCTTTCAATGCCGTACTGCGGGGACTGACTTTTGCGGCGCGCCTTCCGGCAGCGGCTGCGGATCGAGCACGGCTACCGTGAGCGTGGCATCGCCGAAATATTTCTTCGCCACCGCCTGCACTTCCTCGGCGGTGACGCTGCGGATCTTCTCCAGCAGGATACCGATGTCACGCCAGTGAACGCCGGAAGCTTCCAGGCGACCGATCTCCATCGCCTGCGCCATCATGGAATCGCGCTTGTAAACCTGCGCCGCGATGGTCTGCGTCTTGACGCGCTCCAGCTCCTGGGCGCTGACGCCTTCGCTGGCGACGCGAACGATTTCGGCGCGCAGGGCCGCCTCCAGTTCGGCCACGCTCCTGCCCTCGGCCGGCGTGCCGCTGACGACAAAGAGGGCTTCGCCGCGCACCGTGGCGTCGTAGCCGGCGCCGGCGGAGACGGCGACCTTCGAACCGCGCACGAGGTTGCGCGAAAAGCGCGCTGCTTCGTGGCCGTCGAGCACGGCGGCAAGCATTTCCAGGGCATAGGGTTCGCGCTCCTTGTGCAAGTCGCGCAGCACCGGCGCCTTCCAGGCCATCGAAAGGTAGGGCAGCTTCGCCGGCGCCCTGACCTCGATGCGCTTGATGCCGACCTGTGCCGGCTCGAGTTGCGGCTTGCGCCCGGGCAGGGTGCGGGCAGGAATCCTGCCGTAATGCTTTTCGGCAAGGCGGAATACCGCATCCTTGTTCACGTCGCCGACGACGATCACGTAGGCATTGTTCGGCGCATACCAGCGGCGGTACCAGTCGCGCGCATCTGCCGCCGTCATGTTCTCCAGGTCATTCATCCAGCCGATGATGGGCCGGCGGTAGGGATGCGCCTGGAAAGCGGCGGCCATCTGCTTCTCATGGACCTGGGCCTGCGGGTTGTCCTCGGTGCGCAGGCGGCGCTCCTCCATGACCACCTTGATCTCCTGCGCAAATTCCTTCGCATCGAGCACCAGATTGGCCATGCGGTCGGCTTCGAGGGCCATCATCTCGCCGAGGCGGGGGCTCGGCACCTGCTGGAAATAGGCGGTGTAATCGAGGCTGGTGAAGGCATTGTCGCGTCCCCCGGCGGCGGCGACGCGCTTGTTGAACTCGCCCGGCTTGAGGCGCCTGGTGCCCTTGAACATCATGTGTTCCAGCACATGGGCGACGCCGGAGGCGCCATCCACCTCGTCCATGCTGCCGGCGCGGTACCACACCATGTGCACCGCGGTCGGCGCACGACGGTCTTCCTGCACGATGACGCGCAGGCCGTTGGCCAGGGTCTTCTCGTAGGGATTGGCCAGCGCCGCGGAAGTCGACAGGGCGAGCGCCAGGGAAACCAATAGCCTTCTCATCATGGGGTTTTGTGTGCTTCTGATAAAATCGACTTTACCATTTTCGCACGGGGATCGGCCCCGTGCCGATAGAGACACGTCCCATCCATGTTTGGTTTCCTGAAGAAGTCCGACGCGCCCGCCGAGACACGCCCCGAAGGAAGTGCCCTTGG
>JADFDL010000293.1 GCA_018262875.1 Rhodocyclaceae bacterium
AAAGAGTTCGGGGGACTCCTTCAGGCGCTTGCCCCGCCCCTTGCGCACAATGTCGATGAACTGCTTGTGGATGTCGTCGAGCAGTATCTGGGCGTGCTGCCTGTGCTGGGCGTCCTGCGGCGAAAAGGGATCCAGAAAACCCTTGTTCTCGCCGGCAGTCAGCAGACGCCGCTCGACCCCCAGCTTGTCCATCGCCCCGGTAAAGCCGAAACCATCCATCAGCACGCCGATCGAACCGACGATGCTGGCCTTGTCCACGAAGATCTTGTCGGCCGCCGCCGCGACATAGTAGCCACCCGAGGCGCAGACATCCTCCACCACGGCATACAGCGGGATATTCGGATGTTTTGCGCGCAGGCGGCGAATCTCGTCATTGATGATGCCCGATTGCACCGGGCTGCCGCCCGGGCTGTTGATGCGCAGGATGACGCCCTGCGTGCCGTGGTCCTTGAAAGCCGCCTGTAGCGCTTCGGTAATCTTTTCCGCACTGGCCTCGCCAGTCGGTTTGATGACGCCGTTCAGCTGGATCAGTGCTGTGTGTTTCTTGCCGTCGCCCAGCTTGTCGGCCGTATCGCCCCAGTCGCCCAGAGCCACGATGAGGAAGGTGAGATAGACGAAACCGAGAACCTTGAAAAAAATGCCCCAGCGGCGGCGGCGTTTCTGCTCCGCCAGCGTTTCCAGCGCCAGTTTTTCGATGATTTTGCGTTCCCAAACGGGATCGTTGTCGGGTGTGTTGGACATCTTGTACCGGTCTCTATTTCAGGTAAACACCACCATCCTGCTCGAAGACATCCAGTTGCGTCAGCCGGGCGCCGCGGCAGGGGCCGGCAATGCACATGCCGCTGTCAGGAAGATAAGTCGCGCTATGCGTCGTGCAAACCAAGTATAGCCCGGAATCCTCGAAGAACTCCCCGGGCTGCCAATCGAGTTCGACGCCAATGTGCGCGCAACGGTTGAGGTAACCATACACCTGCCCGCCATGCCGCACGACAAAAGCCGACTGCGGACCGGACTCCGCCGGAATCTCGAAGCGAATGCCCTTGCCGCCGTCGGCCAGCTCGGCGCTGGCGCAAATCAGCCGTGCCGCCTGAGCCATTCCGTCAGTTGCGCAAATTCGTCAAACAAGCCAAGGGGCCGTTCCGCCTGGAGAGCCTCGCGCGGATGCGCACCATAGCCGACCGCCAACGCGTCAACACCGGCATTCCTTGCCATTTGCAGATCATGCGTGGTGTCGCCGATCATCAGCGTCAGCTCGGGTGCCGCACCCAGTTCATCCATGATTTCCAGCAACATGTCTGGCGCGGGTTTCGAACTGCATTCATCGGCGCAGCGCGTGGCATGGAAAAAACTCTTGAGACCGGAGGCTTCCAGTGCCCGGTTCAAACCAAGCCGGCTTTTGCCGGTGGCGACCCCCAGGAGGCATCCGGCTTCGGACAGTTCTTCCACCAACTCATGGGCGCCGGCAAACAGGGACAGTTCATGATCCTGGGACAGATAGTGATGCCGATAGCGCTCTGCAACGCGCGGGTATTCGCCGGCAGGCACCCCCGGCAAGGCTTGCGCAAGGGCAGCGTGCAAGCCCAAACCGATGACCTGCCGCGCGGTTCGTTCGTCCGGCGGGGTCAGCCCGAGATCGATCGCTGCCGCCTGCATGCAGGCGACAATCGCCCCCGCCGAATCCAGCAGCGTGCCGTCCCAGTCAAATACCACCAATCGGTAATTCCGCGCCATAGTCCCGTTTCTCGCTTTCTTCCAGTCGCCTCAAAAAAACGATTAGATCCTCCGGCAGTGCCGCCGCCAGGTCCAGCCGCTCGCCTGCCCCGGGATGATTCAGCGCCAGCTTCGCCGCATGCAAAAACATGCGGCGAAGGCCCTGTTTTTGCATGGTTTTGTTCAGGGCAAAATCGCCGTATTTGTCGTCGCCGCAGAGCGGGAAGCCAAGATGGGCCAGATGCACGCGGATCTGGTGCGTTCTTCCCGTTTTCAGCTCCACCTCGACCAGACTGAAATTTTCCCAGCGGGCAATCAGGCGCACGATGCTATGCGCCGCCTTGCCTTCCGGCGACACGCTGACGCGACGCTCGCCATCCTCGGTCAGATACTTGTGCAAGGCCAGCTTGACGTGGCGCAGCGGCTCACGCCAGCGGCCCTTGACGAGGGCCAGGTAGCGCTTTTCGACGTGGCCTTCGCGAAACAGGTCATGCAGGGCAGTCAGCACGGAGCGTTTTTTGACAACCAGCAGCAAGCCGGAGGTTTCACGATCCAGCCTGTGTGCCAGTTCCAGAAAACGTGCCTGCGGTCTTTGCCTGCGCAACTGCTCTATGACGCCGAAGCTTACCCCGCTGCCGCCATGCACCGCCATGCCGGCCGGCTTGTCGACCACCAGCAGGCCGTCGTCCTCGTGGACAATGCGGTATTCCCGCCCAACCGGCACGGCCGGTTTGACCTCGGCGCCGAGCCGCAAAGGGGGGACGCGTACCTCATCGCCGGATTGCAACCGGTACTCAGGGGGGACCCGCTTGCTATTGACCCGCACCTCTCCGCTTCTGAGTATCCGATAGACGTGGCTTTTCGGCACGCCCTTGCAGACGCGCAGCAGATAATTGTCAATGCGCTGGCCCTCCGCCTCTTCGCCGATCCGCCGACGGGTAACGGAGGCTTTGCTTAACTCCTTCATTTTGAATATACTGCCGGCTGGTTTGCCCATTTTTGGGGACCAGCCATGAAGAATAATTCAGGTTGGTTCCGGATGCGCGCTCCATGACCCAAAGCGGCATTGGATGGTGCGCCGGAATGCAGCCGATAAATCGGCTCAAGCAGGCCACACAAAGGTTAATTCGCTCACCGCAAGCAGCGATACTACTTGAATTGCGCGCATATAGCACACGCGGAACACACAGTCCTGAAGGCACTTCAGGA
>JADFDL010000294.1 GCA_018262875.1 Rhodocyclaceae bacterium
TCGTCGCCGCGCTGTCGGCGGCCGTCGGCTACGGCGTCATGAATCTCCTCATGAACGCCACCCCGCTGGCGATGGACTTCTGCGGCCTCGGCTTCGGCGACACCGCCTTCGTCCTGCAGTGGCACGTCATCGGCATGTTCGCGCCGAGCTTCTTCACCGGCCACCTGATCGCCCGCTTCGGCGTGCTCAACGTCCTCTTCGCCGGCGCCCTCCTGATGGCCGCCTGCATCGTCATCGCCGTGCAGGGCATCACGCTGATGCACTTCTGGTGGGCGCTGCTGCTGCTCGGCATCGGCTGGAACTTCCTCTACATCGGCGGCACCACGCTGCTCACCGAGGCCTACGCCCCCGAGGAGAAGGCCAAGACGCAGGGCCTCAACGACTTCCTCATGTTCTTCGCCATGGCCGGCTCCTCCTTCGCCTCCGGCGTGCTCGTCACCAGCGCCGGCTGGAGCGTGCTCAACCAGATCGCCATCCCCTTCGTCGCCGTGAGCGCCTTCGCCAGCGCCCTGCTCTGGCTGAAGCGCCGCCGCGCCGCGCCGGCTTGACGCAGGTCAGGGCCGGCGCCGGGCGGGGCGGCTATAGTGGCGCATCGTCGTGACCCCCGCCGACCGATGAAACGCCTGCTGCCGACCCTGATCCTCTCGCTTGCCTGCCTCGCCGCCCGCGCCGACGAGGCCGCCGACCTCGACGCGCTCTGCGCCGCCGCGGGCGGCCAGATCAAGCGCACCGACATCTCCAACGTGCGCCGCACCGACTGCACCGGCCCGCAGGTCAGCTGGTTCCACATCCGCTCCACCGGCAGCCAGGGCCGCACCATGGTCAACTACACCGCCACCCGCCCCGGCGGCTGGCGCGGCGCGATCGAGGCCGCCGCCGCCGACCTCGCCAAACTCTGCGGCGACCTGCCGCCGAACATCCAGTTCCAGGACGGCAAGCTCAGCGCCAGCTGCGGCTCAGGCAAGTAAAAGTCAGTCTCTGCGGCACGGCGCAGCGGTGCCTGCCACGGCACCCTCCCCACCAAACACGGCGCACGCCTATCCTGTTACTGGAGGGAGGACGCTTGCCAGAAAGGAAAAGGTGGCGTTAAATCCATGCGACATATGCTGGGCGGCTTGGATTGGGAACTGCGGATATTGGACTTGGCAGGCTAGGAAAACCTTGAGCCGGACGGGCTCTGGACATGATCTCCTTGTCCAATAAAACTTCATCTGTACATTTGGTATCTATTTAACGTTGGGCCTTTTACGTCCTCAAGCAGGTCACGGGGACGCTGCATTCATTGCCAAGGCACTTGGCGATATTGCTCGAGCCAAGGGTATGTCACAGGTCGCACGCGATGCCGGACTGTCTCGCGAAAGTCTTTACAAGGCGCTCTCCGGTGATCGTAGCCCTGACTTTGACACCATCCTTAAAGTCATCGGTGCACTTGGGCTGAAGTTGCATGCCGAAGCTGGTCAGCGCCCCTGACCTTTAGCGTAAAGCGGCACAGACCCCACCCACCGGCTTACTCGCCGGACCCTATTTGCAACGCACCCTAAGACCCAGGAGACAAGACATGTTCAGTCACGTAATGGTCGGAACGAACGACATCGAACGTTCCAGGCAGTTCTATGACGCAGTGCTCGCCGTGCTCGGAGCGGGAGAGCCGATAAGAAACACGGCAGGCACCGGACACAACCGCCTCTTCTATCGGCACGACGGCAGCACTTTCTGCGTAAGCGAACCCATCAACGGAGAGGCCGCAACCTGTGCCAACGGCGGAACCATTGGCTTCAAGTGCATTTCGCCCGAGCAGGTGCGCGAGTTCCACGATGCCGCAGTGGCGCACGGCGGAACCTCGATCGAAGAGCCGCCGGGTCTTCGCGAAGGCAAGATGGGTGCGTTGTATCTGGCCTATGTGCGGGATCCCGACGGCAACAAGCTTTGTGCGCTGTATCGGCCCAAGGTGGAACGCTGAGCGCCAACCGCTTCATCCAGCACGTCCGCAAGTCGATGCCCCATTCCCTCCGGCTATTCCTGCCCGCCTCATCAGCCGCGCTGCTGGTCCTGGCCTTCGTGGCCGCGCCGCATTCCTGCGCATGGGGTCTGGCCACTTATTTCTGGACGGATGTTGCCCTGATCCTCGGCCAGGCCGGTGCGACCTTCGTGTTGCTGCGCGACCGGACGACCGCGCGGCGCGTGGCGCTGGCGGGCCTGGCCGCGCTGGTCGGGGCCGGCGTGTGGCTGGCCGGCCTGTTCGCGGCCAATTTCCAGCTGTTGTGCCGGCTGTTCTGACCGGCGGGGACTCTCCCGGTAAAAGTCAGTCTGCGTGACACGGCGCCGCGGCGGGCGCGGGGGGCTTACTGCTCCGCCTTGTGCTGCGCGCCGAGGTATTCGCGCGTGCGCATTTCGATCAGGCGGCTGACGGTGCGGTGGAACTCGCCGGACTGGGGGCCTTCGCGGTAGAGCTCGGCGGCCTCGCACCCGGCGGTCATGACGAGCTTGACCTTGTGGTCGTAGAAGACGTCGATCAGCCAGGTGAAGCGGCGCGCCTCGTTGGCCTGGTCGCGCGTCATGCACGGCACGCCGGAGAGGAAGACGGTGTGGTAGCGGCGGGCAATCTCGAGGTAGTCGTTCTGCGAGCGCGGCCCCATGCACAGCGTGGCGAAGTCGAACCAGATGACGCCGATGGCGCGGCGCTGCACCGGCAGCTCGCGCTCGAGGATGTTCACCGGCCGCTGGTGGCCCTCGCCGCCGGAGATCTCGCGGAAGGCGGCTTCCATCTTCGCCTCGCCCTCGGCGTCGGCGGGCACGTGGTAGACCTCGACCTTCTCCAGCGCGCGCAGGCGGGAGTCGATGCCGCCGTCGACCTCCAGCACATCCAGTTGCTCCTTCAGCAGCTTGATGGTGGGCAGGAAGCTGTGCCGCTGCAGGC
>JADFDL010000295.1 GCA_018262875.1 Rhodocyclaceae bacterium
GTCAAGCTCGATTTCTCGAAATTGCGCATAGCCCTGGGCGGCGGCATGGCGGTGCAGAAGGCGGTGGCTGACAAGTGGAAGCAGGCCACGGGCATACCGCTGATCGAGGCCTATGGCCTGACCGAGACATCGCCGGCGGCGACCATCAATCCGCTCGATCTGAAGGAGTACAACGGCGCTATCGGCCTGCCGGTATCGTCGACCGATGTCGCCATTCGCGACGATGCCGGCAACGATCTGCCGATCGGCGAGGCCGGCGAAATCTGCGTGCATGGCCCGCAGGTGATGCGCGGCTACTACAACCGGCCCGACGAGACGGCCAAAGTCATCATGGCCGACGGCTATCTGCGCACCGGCGACGTCGGTGTGATGGACGAGAAGGGCTTCGTGCGCATCGTCGACCGCAAGAAGGACATGATCCTGGTGTCCGGCTTCAACGTCTATCCGAACGAGATCGAGGCGGTCGTCGCCATGCATCCGGGCGTGCTCGAGGTGGCGGCGGTGGGCGTGCCGGACGAGAAATCCGGCGAAGCGGTGAAGATCTTCATTGTCAAGAAGGACCCCAACCTCAGCGCCGAGGCGGTGATCGCCCACTGCAAGGAAAACCTGACCGGCTACAAGGTGCCCCGGCTGGTCGAGTTCCGCGCCGAATTGCCGAAGACCAACGTCGGCAAGATCCTGCGCCGGGCGCTGCGCGACGAGACGGTGGCGAAGTCCTGAGTTGATCCGCGGCGCATGGACAAGGGCCGCGCCTGCGGTCCTTGTTATTTGCGACCGCCCTTGCTGCCGCCCTTGTCCCAGACATAGCGCTGGGTGCGTTGCCAGCGGACGGTCGGCTGGGCGGGCGGCACAGGCGCGGCAGGAGCGGCAGGGGCGGGCTTTTTCGGCCCCTTGACGCCGTGCTGGCGGGACTGACTTTTGCTCATGGATGCCTGGGAAGCAAGAGGTGCCCCTATGTTAAACTTGCCGCTGATTTCACTCCAGCGCTTTACTTCGGCAGCCTATGTCCGGCAATACCCTCGGCAAGCTGTTCTGCGTCACCTCCTTCGGCGAGTCGCACGGCCCGGCCATCGGCTGCGTCGTCGATGGCTGCCCGCCGGGGCTGGCGTTGTGCGAGGCGGACATCCAGGCCGAACTGGACCGGCGCAAGCCCGGCACTTCGCGTCACGTCACGCAGCGGCGCGAATCCGACACCGTCGAGATACTCTCCGGCGTCTTTGATGGCCGCACCACAGGCACGCCGATTGCGCTGCTCATCCACAACGAGGACCAGCGCAGCAGGGATTACGGCAACATCGCCGAGACCTTCCGCCCGGGGCACGCCGACTACACCTATTGGCAGAAGTACGGCATCCGCGACTATCGCGGCGGCGGCCGCGCTTCCGCACGGGAAACCGCGGTGCGCGTGGCTGCCGGCGCCATCGCCCGGAAATGGCTGCGCGAGCGCTACGGCATCGTCGTGCGCGGCTGCCTGTCGCAGCTCGGGCCGATCGGAATACCGTTCAAGTCATGGGAGGGCGTGTACGCCAATCCCTTCTTCGTCGCCGATCCGGACTGCGTGGCGAAGCTGGAAGACTACATGGACCAGTTGCGCAAGTCGGGCGATTCGGTCGGCGGCAAGGTCACCGTGGTGGCCGAGGGCGTGCCGGTGGGCTGGGGCGAGCCGGTGTATGACCGGCTGGACGCGGACATCGCCTACGCCATGATGGGCATCAATGCCGTGAAGGGCGTCGAGATCGGCGCCGGCTTTGCCAGCGTCGCGCAGAAGGGCACCGAGCATTCCGACGAGATGACGCCGGAAGGCTACCTGTCGAACAATGCCGGCGGTACCCTGGGCGGCATATCGAGCGGCCAGGACGTCGTCGTGCATATCGCCGTCAAGCCGACTTCCAGCATCCGCCTGCCGCGCCGCTCCATCGACAAGCAGGGCCGGCCGGTGACGGTGGAAACGCACGGCCGCCACGACCCCTGCGTCGCCATCCGCGCCACGCCGGTGGCCGAGGCGATGCTGGCGCTGGTGCTGATGGATCATGCCCTGCGCCATCGCGCCCAGTGCGGCGACGTGGCCTGCGCCACGCCAAAGATCGCGGCCGCCGCGCCGCTGGCGGACAGCCCGCGCGGCGCCGCCGTAGAGGATCCCGAACCGGACGAGGCCTGAGTGTCCAGGCCGGTGTTTTCATCTCAATCAAGGAAAAGCACATGGAACTGCAACAACACGACCTGCATCACGAGTTTCCCGAGTTCAAGGACGCCATCCACCGCCTGAAGACCGGCAATCACCATTTTGCCAAGCTCTTCGACGAGTACCACCGGGTCAACAAGGACATCCGGCGCATCGAGGAAAATGAAGAACCGCTCACCGATGCCGCAATCGAGGAAATGAAGAAGCAGCGCCTGTTGCTCAAGGACGAGCTGCACACCATGCTGCGCGCCTACAAGGCCTGATGGGTCTCCGGGGGCGCGCTCCCGCGCGCCCTCTCAGCGCCTCATGGTTCCTTACTGGCGCCTGTCGGCGTACTACTTCTTCTACTTCGCCTTCATCGGCGCCTTTTCCCCCTATTTCACGCTGTACCTGAAATCGCTGCAGTTCTCGGCCTGGGACATCGGCGTGCTGATGTCGCTGATGCAGGTCATGCGCCTTCTGGCGCCCAATCTATGGGGCTGGCTGGCCGACCGGCTCGGCGCCAAGACGCCGATCGTGCGCGGCGCGGCGCTGATGAGCATTCTCGGTTTCTCCTGCTTTTTCTTCACGCAGAGTTTTGCCGGGTTTTTTTTCGGCATGGCGCTGCTGGCCTTCTTCTGGAGCGCTTCGCTGCCGCTGGTCGAGGCGCTGACTTTCACCCATCTTGGGGCGCAGGCCAGCCGCTATGGAGCGATCCGCCTGTGGGGTTCGGTC
>JADFDL010000296.1 GCA_018262875.1 Rhodocyclaceae bacterium
GCTGCAGGCCCGCGTCGAACCGATCGCCGCCGAGGCGGAGATGCCGGTGCCGGCGGCGCTGGCGACGCTGGTGCCGCTGCTGGAGGCGATGGTGGCCGATGCCGGCGCCGAGCGCCTGCCGCCGCCGCATCGCTTCGACGACGCGGCCTGGGTCGGTTATCGCTTCAGCGAACTGCTGCCGATCCCCGCCATCGCGCGGCAGAAGCTGCTCGAGCTGGAAGACCCGGCCTCCCGGCTGGAGATCGTCTTCAAGTTTCTGTCGCAGCGCAATCTGGTCAAGTAAGGCTTTCGAGAATCTTCCGGATCGGCGCCGGCAACGGCGCCGTGTCCAGCTTCTTCAGGCTCAGCCAGACGCCGTCCTTCGCCGTATCGCAGCGACTGACTTTGCACACGAGCGGCGTGATGTCGAGGCGGAAATGCGTGAAGGCATGGCGCACCACGGGCAGCGGCACCGCGCCGGCGGTGCGGCGCGGAATCTTTCCCGGCGGCAGTTCGGGCAGCGACAGCAGCCCGCCCCAGATGCCTTTCGGCGGACGCCGCTCCAGCAGCACCCGGCCGCGATCCAGTTGCACCAGCAGGGTCACCGCGCGCTGCGGCACGGCGCGCTTCGCCCGCGGCGTCGGCAGCGCCGCGATGCGGTCTTCCCGCCGCGCCACGCACTGCGCCGCCACGGGGCACTCGCCGCAGCGCGGCCGGGCGCGCGTGCACAGCGTCGCGCCGAGGTCCATCAGGCCCTGGGTGTAGGCAACGAGGCCGCGTTCGGGCAGCAGCGATTCGGCCAGCGCCCACAGGCGCGCCTCGACCGCCTTCTCGCCGGGAAAGCCTGCGATGCCGAAGGCCCGCGCCAGCACGCGCTTGACGTTGCCGTCGAGGATGGCCGCGCGCGCGCCGAAGGCGAACACGGCGATGGCGGCGGCGGTGGAGCGGCCGATGCCCGGCAGGGCCTCGATGTCCCCGATGTGCCGCGGGAAGCGGCCGCCGTGCGTTGCGACGATCGCCTGCGCCGCCCGCTGCAGATTGCGTGCCCGCGCGTAGTAGCCAAGGCCGCTCCACAGCGCCATCACCTCCTCGGTGGGGGCCGCGGCGAGGCCGGCGAGATCGGGAAAGCGGGCGAGGAAGCGCCGGTAGTAGGGAATCACCGTCGCCACCTGCGTCTGCTGCAGCATGATTTCGGAGAGCCAGACGCGGTAGGGATCGGCGCGGCCCTTCTGCTGCCAGGGCAGGTCGTGGCGGCCGGCGCTTTTCTGCCAGCGGATCAGCGCGTGCGCAAATTCGGTAACCATGACGATGCTGGGGGCTTGCTTGCCAGAAGGGCGCGTGGCAGTTAGTCTGCTTGAATTCTAAAGCAGTTGCGGTCCCCGTCCGTCATTCCATTCATGAACAAACCCTGCGACCCCCTCATGGTCAGTCCCTGGAGCAGCGCCGAGAACGACCACCGCGCCCTGCGCGATACGCTCGGCGCCTTCGTCACCGGCGTCACCGTGGTGACCGCGCTCGACCCCGACGGCCGCGCCATCGGCCTGACGGTGAATTCCTTCAACACCGTCTCGCTCGACCCGCCGCTGGTACTGTGGAGCCTGTCGCTCGCCTCGCCGAGCCTCGAGGCGTTTCGGGCGGCGAGCCACTTCGCGGTGAACGTGCTGGCCGCCGACCAGCAGGCGCTGTCCGAGCGCTTTGCCCGGCGCAACAGTGACAAGTTCGCCGGCATCGACTGGCGCGAAGGCCTCGGCGGCGCGCCGCTGCTGTCCGGCTGCTGCGCCGTCCTCGAATGCCGCAACGAGGCGCAGCATGCCGGCGGCGACCACCTCATCCTCATCGGCCGCGTCGAAGGCTGCAGCCGCCAGGACAAGGCGCCGCTGGTGTTTCACGGCGGGCGGTACAGGGCCTTGCTGGACTGACGCCGTTTCGGAGAGGAAAACAAAAAACCGGCTGGCAGGCCGGTTTTGTTTTGGAGCGGGTGAAGGGAATCGAACCCTCGTATGCAGCTTGGGAAGCTGCCGTTCTGCCATTGAACTACACCCGCGAACGGCGCCATTCTACCTGTTAGAATTCCCGCATGGAAATCAGCGTCAACGGCGAACAGCGCAGCGTCGCGGCGGCGCTCTCGGTGGCGGAATTGCTGCGCGAAATGGGGCTGGAAGGCAAGCGCCTGGCGGTCGAGCGCAACGGCGAGATCGTGCCGAGAAGCAGCCATGCCGCCACCGTGCTCGCCGAGGACGACCGCATCGAAATCGTCATCGCCGTCGGCGGCGGATAAACAATCATGTCATTCCCGCTTGCGCGGGAATAATGACGAACCTAGTGAGACCTTTATGCAAGATTCCCTCATCATCGCCGGCAAGGCGTATTCCTCGCGCCTGCTCGTCGGCACCGGCAAGTACCGGGATTTCGAGCAGACGCGTGCTGCCATCGAGGCCTCGGGCGCCGAGATCGTCACGGTGGCGATCCGCCGCACCAACATCGGCCAGGAGCCGGGCCAGCCGAGCCTGCTCGACTACCTGCCGCCCTCGCAGTACACCCTGCTGCCGAACACCGCCGGCTGTTACACGGCGGAAGACGCCGTGCGCACGTTGCGCCTGGCGCGCGAGCTGCTCGACGGCCACGACCTCGTCAAGCTGGAAGTGCTGGGCGACGCGCAGACGCTGTTTCCCGACATGCCGCAGACGCTGGCGGCGGCCGAGACGCTGGTGAAGGACGGCTTCAAGGTGATGGTGTATTGCGCCGACGACCCGATCCAGGCCAAGCGGCTGGAGGAGATCGGCTGCGTGGCGGTGATGCCGCTGGCCTCGCTGATCGGCTCCGGCATGGGCATCCTCAATCCGTGGAACCTGCGCCTCATCATCGACAACGCGAAAGTGCCTGTGCTGGTCGATGCC
>JADFDL010000297.1 GCA_018262875.1 Rhodocyclaceae bacterium
GGATCACCTTCCGCACCAACCCGGCCATCGCCTTCTGGGACACGCGCGCACTATCGGAAACGATGGCGCGCTTTCCCTTCATGGTTTCCTTCGCCTACACCATCGACGAGACCAACTGGATGGCCGACATCCTGCTGCCGGAGGCCACCGACCTGGAAAGCCTGCAACTGATCCGCCTCGGCCGCACCAAGTACATCGAGCAATACTGGGACCATCAGGGCTTCATCCTGCGCCAGCCGGTGGTTGATCCGCAGGGCGATACGCGCGACTTCACCTGGATATCCACGGAACTGGCCCGCCGCGTCGGCCTGCTGGAGGAATACAACGCCGCCATCAACCGCGGCGCCGGCAGCGTGCCGCTGAAAGGCGAGGGCTTCGATTACAGCCTCGATCCTCAGGTGCCCCATGAAGTCGATGAAATCTGGGATGCCGCCTGCAAGGCCGCCACGGCGGAGCTCTCCGGCGGCGACGATGTTCGCGACCTGGCCTGGTTCAGGGAGAACGGTTTCTACAGCAAGCCCTGGTCGCGCCGCGGCTGGTACCTCACGCCTACACTCGCTGAGCAGAACCTGCGCTACGAGCTGCCATACCAGGAGCGGCTCACCCGTTCCGGCCGCGAACTGGAGCGCCGCCTGCACGAGCAGGGCATCCACTGGTGGGACAAGCAGCTCACCGAGTACCAGTTCCTGCCGGCCTGGCACGACCTGCCGGGCATGTGGGAGAAGGCGTTGGTGAACCAGGGTGTCCGTCCGGAGGATTTTCCCTTCTGGCTGCTCACCACCAAGAGCATGCAGTTCCACGCCAGCGGCAACGCCTCGATCCAGCTCATGGAAGAGGTTTCGCGCAACATCCGCGGCCATGGCGGCGTGGTGATCAACACCCGCACGGCGGAACGCCTCGGCATCGGGGAGGGCGATCTGGTGGAGGTCGTCTCCACGGTGCGCAGCACGCGCGGGCTGGCCATCCTCAATCAGGGCATCCGGCCGGACACGCTGCTCATCGTCGGCCAGTTCGACCACTGGGCGACGCCCTACGCCAAGGACTTGAAGCGGCCCAGCCTGAACACCGTGGCGCCCATGTCGCTGGAGCTGACCGACGCCACCGGCTCCGGCTCCGACGTGGTGCGCGTCGCGTTGCGCAAAGCGGCCTGAAAGGGAAAAAATGGCTATTGACTTCATTCATCAGCACGGCATCCGTGCGGTCAGCGCAAAGCGCTTCGATGCCTCCTCCCGGAAGGACGATGCCTGCTGGGTGGTCGAGGAGGAGACCCTGACCATCGACGTCGAGGGCATCGGCGCCTATACCCTGATGTGGACGCCGACCGAACTGGTCGCCGCGCCTTGCGGCTTTACGCCCGGCGACGGCGTCCTGGGAGCAGGTGGTGTGCCGGAGGTGCTGGCGCTGGCCGCCGGCTTCGCCTTCACCGAGGGGCTCTTTGACCGTCTCGACGAGATTCGCTCGCTGTCCGTCTGCCCGGACAACCGCGGTGTCGTGCGGCTGGCCCTCGTCGACCCGCAACGCGCGCAGGTGCGCCGCCGCAACGTGGTGGTCGGTTCTTCCTGCGGCATCTGCGGCGGACGCGAGCGGGTGGAGGATGTCGTGCGCGGTATCCCGCCGGTCGGCGATACGCTGCGGCTGGTTCCTGCCCGCCTCGACGACATTATGGCGGCGATGCGGCAGCGCCAGGCCGTCTGGCTCGCCACCGGCGGCACCCACGCCGCCGCTATTTTCGACGGCGACGGACGCGTGTTCGCGATGTCCGAGGATCTCGGCCGCCACAACGCCCTCGACAAGGTCATCGGCCAGTGCCTGCTCGCCGGTGTGCCGCTGGCCGGTTGCGGCACGGCGCTGACCAGCCGCGTCACGCTGGAGATGGCCAGCAAGGCGGCGCGCGCCGGCCTGGAACTGGTCGCCGCCGTTTCCGCCGCCTCGTCGCTGGCGATCGAGGTGACGGAGCGCTTCGGCATCACCCTGTGCGGCTTCGTCCGCAACGGCCGCGCCACCGCCTTCACGCACGGCCGGCGGCTGCTCGCCGAGGACGCCGTGCCGGCTTGCGGCCAGCTGTGCAAACCGTTGCATATTGCTTGATATTAAATTGTTGTGTTCCAATCCTTTCATCGACTTTCCGCGATGAAGGGACGGGCACGTGAAACGCATCCTGCGCATCCAGGTGAATGGCCGCTGGCGTGAAGACGCGGTCACGGACAGCACTTTGCTGATCGACTACCTGCGCGAGCAGCTCCAGCTCACCGGCACCAAGCAGGGCTGCGACGGCGGCGAATGCGGCGCGTGCACGGTGCTCGTCGACGGTCGGCCGCGCCTTTCCTGCTGCACCTTCGCCGCTTCGGTCGAAGGCCGTCGCGTCGAGACCATCGAATCCCAGTCGACGAACGGCCGGTTGTCGCCTCTGCAACAGGCCTTCCACGAGAAGCTCGGCGCCCAATGCGGCTTCTGCACGCCGGGCATGATCATGGCGGCCGAAGGGTTGCTGCGGCGCAACCCGCAACCCTCCGAAGCCGAGATCCGCGAGGCGCTCGGCGGCAACCTGTGCCGCTGCACCGGCTACGTGAAAATCATCGAATCGGTGCAGGCAGCCGCCACAGCGCAGGGAGAACCGGCATGAACGCAAAACCGCACAAGGGCGTCGGCCAGCGCCTGCCGCTGTTCGACGGCATCGAGAAGGTCACCGGCCGCGCCAAGTACACCGCCGACCTGTTCCCGGCCGATGCCCTGGTGGGCAGGATCCTGCGCAGCCCCACTCCCCATGCCGAACTTATCGAGGTCGATATCTCCGAGGCGCGCAAGCTGCCAGGCGTCGTTGCCATCGTCACCGGCGAGGACTGCGACGTCCCCTACGGCATCCTGCCGATCGCGC
>JADFDL010000028.1 GCA_018262875.1 Rhodocyclaceae bacterium
CAGGCGGCGGTGAGCGCCTGGCCGACGTCGGCAAGTTTTTCCACCACCACACCTTCCGCACCCATGGCGCGGGCGATGGCGGCAAAGCTCGGGTTCTCCAGGTTGGAGCCGACGAAGCGGTTGCCGTAGAAGTCCACCTGGTTCTTCTTCTCGGCGCCCCACTGCCGGTTGTGGAACACTACCGCCGTGACCGGGATTTTCTCGCGCACGCAGGTGAGTATCTCGCCGAAACTCATGCCCCAGGCGCCATCGCCGACATAGGCCACCGCCGGACGCGAAGGCTGAGCCAGCTTGGCGCCGATGATGGCCGGGAAGGCATAGCCGCAATTGCCGAAGCTCATCGCCGCGAAGAAACTGCGCGGCCGCGCGAAGCGCAGGTAGCTGTTGGCCACCGAGCAGATGTTGCCGATGTCGGTGGACACCATGGCATCCGCCGGCATCGCCTTTTCCAGCTCGCACAGCATCTGGCGCGGATGCATGGCCGGGCTGTCTTTCGCCACTTCCAGGCTCCACGGATCGCGTTCGTGGGGCCATGCGTCCAGCTCGGCTTCCCATTCGGCTTTCTCTTTCTCGATCTCCGCCGCGCGTTGCTGGCGATTGGCGCTGCAGGCCAGCTCGCGCGCAGCCAGCCGTTCGAGCAGCGCCTCGGCGGCAGCCATTGCGTCGGCGCACAGGCCGACGGAGATCCTCTTCACCAGGCCGAGCATCCTCGCGTCGGCGTCGACCTGGATGATCTTCGCGGTTTTCGGCCAGTAATCGAGGCCGTGCTGCGGCAGCGTGCCGAACGGGCCGAGGCGCGTGCCCAACGCCAGCACCACGTCGGCTTTCGCGATCAGCTTCATGCCGGCCTTCGAGCCCTGGTAGCCGAGCGGACCGCAGCACAGCGGATGCGCCGCCGGGAAGGCGTCGTTGTGCAGGTAGCTCGTCACCACCGGTGCGCCGAGTCGTTCAGCCAGCTTGATGCAGGCTTCGACGCCGTCCGCGAGCACCACGCCGCCGCCCGAGACGATCACCGGGAATTTCGCCGCGGCCAGCAGATCGGCCGCTTCGTTCAGGCTCTTCTCGCCGCCGGCGCCGCGCTCGATGCGGATCGGCGCGGCGATGTCGTAGTCGGCTTCGCCGTAGAAATGGTCGCGCGGGATGTTGAGTTGCGTCGGCCCCATCTCCAGCATGGCGCGATCGAAACAGCGTGCGGCGATCTCCGCCATGCGCCTCGGGCTGCTGACGTGTCCCTGGAATTTGGTGATCTTCGAGAATATCGGCAACTGCTCGGTCTCCTGGAAGCCGCCCAGGCCCATCCCCAGGCTGCCGGTCTCCGGCGTGATGACGACCAACGGGCTGTGCGCCCAGTAGGCGGCAGCCACCGCTGTGACGAAGTTGGTGACGCCCGGCCCGTTCTGCGCGATGCAGACGCCGTGGCGGCCGGAGACGCGCGCATAGCCGTCGGCCATATGCGCTGCGCCCTGCTCGTGTACCGTGGGGATGAAGCGGATGCCGGCCGCCGGAAAGATGTCCAGCGCGTCCATATAGGCCGAACCGACGATGCCGAAAATGTCCCTGACGCCCTGCGCCGCCAAGGTTTCCACCAGCGCCTCGCTGGCGGTCATGCGCCGGCCCGAAGAACCGGTCTGGCTGCCTGCCATGCTCCCTCCATTTGCATTCTTGTCGGGCAATCATTGCATAACGCCATTTTTATGGCAATAATGAGACCTTCCATTTCATTTATCGATAAATATGCTAGACGATAACGACCAGCGCTCCTCCGCCACCCTGCGTGCCATCGCCATTCTGGAAGTCATCGCCAACGCCGACGGCCCGCTCGGCCTGGTGGAGATCATGGCGGCGACCGGACTGCCCAAGCCGACCGTGCATCGCATCGGCGCCCTGCTGGAAGGCGCCGGGTTGCTGATTCGTGAAGCCGAAGGAAAACGCTACGGCCCCGGTCCGCGCCTCGCCTCCATTGCGCTTGCCTCGCTCACCAACGTCGCCTGGCGCGCGCCGCGCCACGCCATCCTCAAGGCGCTGGTCACCGAGATCGGCGAGACCTGCAATCTCACGCTGCTCGATGGCACCGAGGTGGTCTATCTCGACCGCGTCGAGGCTGCCTGGCCGCTGCGATTGCATTTCCAGACCGGTTCGCGCGTGCCGGCGCACTGCAGCGCCAGCGGCAAGCTGCTGCTGTCCCTGCTGCCGGCGCGCGAGCGGCGGCGCATCCTCGACACCCTGCCATTTTCGTACCACACCGCCAATACCATCACCCATCGGCGCGGCCTGGAGGAAGCGCTCAAGCGCATCCGCCGCGAACGGTTCAGCACCGATAACCAGGAATATCTCGACGGCACGGTGTGCGTCGCAGTGCCGGTGGAAAACGCCAGGCACCACGTGCCGGCAGCGCTGGCCGTGCATGCCCCCACCACGCGCATGACCCTGGCCCAGGCCCTGGAATACCTGCCGGCCCTGCGCCGCGCCGCGGCCAGGCTGGCCGACGTCTTTCCGGAATGATCGGCAACGCCATTCCTTGCGTCCGATCAAGCCCGACACTTTTAAAATGAACGCAGGGATTTCAACGAAGGGGAGCGAAATGGGACGCGTACAGGACAAGGTGGCCCTCGTCACGGGAGCCGCGCAAGGCATCGGCCGCGCCACCGCCCTTCTGCTGGCGCGCGAAGGCGCCGCAGTGGCCGTGACGGACACCAATGCCCGCGACGGCGAAGCCGTCGCCGGAGAGATCCGCGCCGCGGGCGGCAAGGCCCGCTTCTGGCCGCTCGACGTGTCGCAGGAAGCCGAAGTCGCCGCCGTCATCGCCGAGGTCGGCAAGGCGTTCGGCCGCCTCGACATCCTGGTGAACAACGCCGGCATCTCCGGCGCCAACGGCACTGCAGAGGAAATCACCGAGGCGGAGTGGGACAAGGTGATGAACACCAACGCCAAAAGCGTCTTCCTCTGTACCAAGCACGCCGTGCCGCTGCTGCGCCGCGCCGGCGGCGGCAGCATCGTCAACCTCTCCTCCGTATACGGCATCGTCGGCTCGCACAACGTCGCCGCCTACCACGCCTCGAAAGGCGCCATCCGCATCATGAGCAAGACCGACGCCCTGGCCTTCGCCGAAGACCGCATCCGCGTGAACTCCGTGCACCCGGGGTTCATCTGGACGCCCATGCTGGAAGCCGGCGCCCAGGTGCCCGGCGTCGCACCGGAAGCGGTGCGCAGCGCCATGGCCAAGATGCACCCGCTCGGCACGCTGGGCGAGCCGGACGACGTCGCCTATGGCATTCTGTTCCTGGCCTCGGAAGAATCGAAGTTCGTCACCGGCAGCGAACTGGTGATCGACGGCGGCTACACGGCGCGCTAATCCGCCTCACAGACGAAAAAAACCCGGCGTGTGCCGGGCCTTGTCGTCGTCGCGGACTGCGCGCGGTCAATATCTGCGCCGCTGCGGGCTGGCCGGGGCGCGACCTTCGATGTGGCGGAAGCAGATGCGTCCCTTGCTCAGATCGTAGGGGGATATTTCCAGCGACACCTTGTCGCCGGCAATGATGCGGATATGGTGCTTGCGCATCTTGCCTGCCGTATACGCCACGAGATTGTGGCCGTTGTCGAGCGTGACGCGAAAACGGGAGTCGGGCAGCACTTCCATCACCACGCCGTTCATTTCGATGAGTTCTTCCTTGGCCATGGCAGCGTCTCCGGAATTGGGAAGTTGGATAAGAAAAGCCCGGCCGATGCCGGGCTGATCCGGTAGGAGCGCGCCCGGGCCGAAACCCGGGCCGCGACTCCTCGCAGAGCTGCCGGCATGGCGCTTGCGCGATGCCGGCCTGACCGCCTGCTTAATCAGCCTCGCGAATGTTCGACGCCTGCTGACCCTTGGGGCCGGTGGTGATGTCGAAACTGACTTTCTGGCCTTCCTTCAGGGTCTTGAAGCCTTGTCCCTGAATTGCGGAGAAATGGGCGAATAAGTCCTCGCCACCCGCATCCGGGGTGATGAAGCCAAAGCCCTTCGAATCATTGAACCACTTCACAGTACCTGTTGCCATAACTTGAATTTCCTTAATAAAACCAAAAAAGGGGTTGCCCCCGGGGAGGGCGACGGTCAAGACGGCAGGGTGGTGAAGGGAGAAATACCGCGGAACCGCGGGTACTGAACCAGACAACAACAGCGCTACTTGAAGATCGCTGGCGCGCACTATGCACTGAATCGTGCGATATAGCAAATAAATATCCTGCCGCCAGTATCACCCTGTAAGCCTTTGTAAGCCTTCTTTCAGCGCGCCTTCCCGCCGCGCAGCCGCGCGCGGGCGATCTGCTCGGCACGATCCGCGCTGTCTTCGAGCAAGCGCTGCAGCACCGGCTCGCTGGCGCGGGGGTGCTCGGCCACGAGCAGGCGGATGTCCGCCGAGGCGCTGGCGGCCAGCATCTGCAGCGCGGTGGGCGGCGCACTGCGGTTGCGCGCCACGGCCAGGCGCACGCGCTCCTCGCGGTCGAAGGCGAGGCTGTTCATGGCTTCGTCGCTGAGCCGCGGCGATCCTGCCGCGGCCGCGCGCACGTCCGGATGCCGATCGCCCGCGATTCTTTCCAGCAGTTCCTGCGGCAGGTCGGCGCGGCGCGCCAGCGCAGCACGCACGTCCGGATCGGGGTCGCGCAGGAGCAGTGCGAAGCCTTCCGCATTGAGCAGACCGCGCTCGGCAACGGCGCGGCGCGCGGCGGCATCGGACTCCTTCAGTTCGTCGGCCGGCCGCAGCAGGGTGCACGCCACGCCCGGCGGGCAGCTGCCATCGTGCGCGGCGGGCGAATCAGCCTGTTCCCGCAGGATGCGCTGCACGCCACCGCTCTCGGCGTAATGCATCAGCCCGGCTGCCAGAAAAGTCAGTCCCGCCACCACGGCGTGCGCATTCGTGCCGAGGCCCAATAGCCGCCCCACGCTCCCGCGCAGCAGCCAGAAAACCAGCTGCGCCATGGCAAAGGCGGCGATGAAATAGATCGGCAGCACGGCAAGCAGGCGCCCGCCGATCTCGCCGCCGGCGACGCCGAGGACGTCGATGACGTTCGCCAGGCCGATCGCGGCAGCGACGGCCAGCGAAGCGACGATGCTGGCCGAGAGCGGCCAAGCCTCGTGTTGCGGAACAGGACGATGCGGTGGAAGGTTCATCATGTTTGAAGCATTATACTTTCGCTCTCATGGTCGCCCCGTCCAACAACTCCGGCCTGCGCATCGTCGTCCTGCTCTGCGTGGCGGAAGTGCTCGGCATGACCGGCTTCTCGACCTATCCTGCACTGCTGGCGCCGCTGCGCGAAGCCTGGGGCATGAGCGGAACGGAAGCCGGCCTGATCGGCGGCGTATTCTTCGCCGGCTACATGGCCGCCGTGCCGCTGCTTTCGGGCCTGACCGACCGCATCGATGCGCGCCGGGTTTACGCCTGCTCGACGCTGCTCTCGGCCGGCGGCACGCTGGGCTTCGGCCTGGCCGCCGGGGGCGTTTGGAGCGCCTGCCTGTACCAGGCGATTGCCGGCGCCGGCCTGGCCGGCACCTATATGCCCGGCCTGAAGGCCCTCACCGATCGCGTCGACGGTCCGCTGCAGAGCCGCTTCATCGCCTTCTACACGTCGAGCTTCGGCATCGGTGCCAGCGCCTCGCTGCTGCTTGGCGGCTGGATCGAGGCACGCCTCGACTGGGAATGGGCCTTCGTCCTCTGCTCCGGCGGGCCGCTGCTTTCCGCCGCGCTGGTACTGCGCGCGCTGGCGCCGGTCGCCCCGGCGCCCCTGCCGCAAGCGCGACGGCCGCTGTTCGAGCTGCGGCCGGTGCTGGCCGAGCGGGCGACGCTCGGCTATGTGCTCGGCTACGCGGCGCACTCCTGGGAACTGTTCGGCCTGCGCGCATGGATGGTGGCCTTCATCGCCTTCGCCTATGCGCTGTCGCCGGGCGCCAATATCCCCTGGGCGCCGGCGGCGGCCGCCGCCGCGATCAACCTGCTCGGCATCCCCGCCAGCATCTTCGGCAACGAAATTGCCGGACGAATCGGACGCCGCCGCTACATCGTCGCCGTCATGGCAGCCTCGGCCGTTCTCGCCTGCCTGGCCGGCTTTGCCGGCCCGCTCGCCTGGTGGCTGGCGCTGCTGCTGGTGGCACTGCATTTCATCGCGGTCATGGCCGATTCGGCGGCGCTTACCGCCGGGCTGGTGGCCACCACGCCGCCAATGAAACGCGGCGCGACTTTGGCGGTCTATTCGTTTTTCGGCTTCGGCGCCGGCTTCCTCGGGCCGCTGGCCTTTGGGCTGGTGTTCGACCTGGTCGGCGGCGAGGGCGCCCTCGCCTGGGGACTGGCCTTCGCCAGTCTGGGTGTCGGCTGCGCCTGCGCCCCGCTGGCCGTATGGCTCACCCAACGCAAGGAGGCAACGTGAGAAAAACCGACAAGGAGTGGCGCGAGCAGCTTACGCCCGACCAGTACCGCATCGCCCGCGAGAAGGGCACCGAGCCCGCCTTCACCGGCGAATACTGGGATTGCCACGAGAAAGGCCTCTATCGTTGCGTCTGCTGCGGCGCCGAGCTGTTCCGTTCCGAGCACAAGTTCGATTCGGGCAGCGGCTGGCCCAGCTTCTGGAAACCGGCCGAACCGGCCAACCTCGCCACCGCCGAGGACAGCAGCCACTTCATGCGGCGCACCGAGGCCCTGTGCAACCGGTGCGGCGCCCACCTCGGCCATGTCTTCCCGGACGGCCCGCAGCCGTCCGGCCTGCGCTACTGCATCAATTCCGCCTCGCTCAAGCTGGAAAAGAAGGACTAGCGGTATAATTTCGACGCATGAAGTTCCTATTCGACCTCTTTCCGGTCATTCTGTTTTTCATCGCCTTCAAGGTCTCCGGCATCTACGTCGCGACGGGAGTGGCCATTGCCGCCACCTTCGCCCAGATCGGCTGGCTGCTGGCGCGCGGCCGCAAGGTCGACACCATGCTGTGGGTAAGCCTCGCCATCATCGTCGTCTTCGGCGGCGCCACCCTGTGGCTGCAGGATGAAACCTTCATCAAGTGGAAGCCGACGGTGCTCTACTGGCTGTTCGGCGCGGTGCTGGCCGGATCCTCGCTGCTCTTCCGCAGGAACCTCATCCGCAAGCTGATGGAGGAGCAGGTTTCCCTGCCCGACCGGGTGTGGGGGCAATTGAACGCCAGTTGGATCGGTTTCTTCGCCCTGATGGGCGCAGCCAACCTGATCGTCGCCTTCAACTTTGCCACGGACACCTGGGTGAATTTCAAGCTCTTCGGCGGCATGGGCCTGATGCTGGCCTTCGTCGTCGGGCAAAGCCTGCTGCTGGCGAAATACATCGAGGAAAAAAAGTGATGCTCTACGCCATCATCGGCGACGACGTCCCCGGCAGCCTCGAGAAACGACTCGCCGCGCGCCCGGCCCATCTCGAGCGCCTGAAGGAATTGCAGGACGCCGGCCGCCTGGTGCTGGCCGGCCCCTGCCCGGCCATTGACTCGCCCGACCCCGGCCCGGCCGGTTTCGCCGGCAGCCTGATCGTCGCCGAGTTCGACTCCATCGCCGAGGCACAGGCCTGGGTGGCGGCCGACCCCTATGTCACCGGGGGCATCTTCGCCCACACCACGGTGCGGCCGTTCAAGAAAGTCCTCCCGGCGTGACCACCATTTCAGCAATGCAGGAAAAACTGGCGACACTCGATCCGCAGCGGCTGGAAATTCTCGACGACAGCGCAAAACACGCCGGCCACGCCGGGGCGAAAGAAGGCGGCCATTACCGCCTGACCATCGTCTCGCCGCGTTTTTCCGGCTGCGGCACGATGCAGCGGCACCGCTTGATTTACGAAGCGTTAGGGCCCATGATGCGCGGGGAAATCCATGCCCTCAGCATCAAGGCGCTGACGCCTGAAGAAACCGCTTGACGAAAGTAACGCAACCGATCAACCCGACACAAGGAAAACACATGAAACACGCTCTCCCCCGCCTGACCTCTCTGCTCGTTGCGGGCTTCCTGCTGCAAGCGCCGCTGTTCGCCCAGGAGGCCAAGCCGGCCGCCAAGCCGGCGGGTAAATCCGGCGCCGTCGCCACCGTGAACGGCGTCGCCATCCCGGTCGCCCGCGCCGAAGCGCTGCTGCAGTCGCAACTGGCCCAGGGCCAGCAGGATTCCGAGCAACTGCGCGCGGCGGTACGCAACGATCTGATCAACCGCGAAATGCTCTCGCAGGCGTCGAAGAAGAAGGGCTTCGACAAGAAGCCCGCGGTGAATGCCCAGTTCGAACTGGCGCGGCAGGGCATCCTCGTGAATGCCTACCTGCAGGATTTCGTCGCCGCCAACCCCGTGAAGGACGAGGCGGTCAAGAGCGAATACGACAACATCGTCAAGACGATGGGCGACAAGGAATACAAGGCCCGCCACATCCTGGTGGAAAAGGAGGACGAAGCCAAGAGCATCGTCGCCCGCCTGCAGAAGGGCGAGAAGTTCGAGGAGCTGGCCAAGCAATCGAAGGATCCGGGCAACAAGGATCGCGGCGGCGACCTCGGCTGGAGCCCCCCCTCGGGCTACGTGAAGCCCTTCGCCGACGCCATGGTCAAGCTGGAGAAGGGCAAGTTCTCCGCAGCGCCGGTGCAGACCGAGTTCGGCTGGCATGTCCTCCAGCTCGACGACGTGCGCGACATGAAACACCCGCCGCTCGACGAGGTGAAGCCGCAGATCCAGCAGCGCCTGCAGCAGCAAATCCTCGAAAAACACATCGCGGACCTGCGCGCCAGGACCAAGGTGGAATAAGCCTTCGTATACCGATAAAAATCGGCGCCCCGGGCGCCGATTTTTTTGCCGCGATGCAAACCCGAGACGACAACCCGCCCCTTCCCCAGGGCTTCCCGCTGGAGCGTTACCGCATCGAGCGGCAGCTTTCACAGGGCGGTTTTGCCATCGTCTACTTGGCTCATGACGAAGCGGGAAAGCCGGTTGCGATCAAGGAATACCTGCCCATCGGCTTGGCGCGGCGCGGCGCCGACGGCGCGGCCGTCGAGGCCGGCCGCGAACACCACGCCGCTTTCAATACCGGCATGAAATGCTTCTTCGACGAGGGGCGCATCCTCGCCGCCATCGACCACCCCAACGTGGTCCGCGTAAAGAACTTCTTCCGCGCCAACGGCACCGCCTACCTGGTGATGCGCTACGAGGACGGCGAAACCCTGAAGGAGCACGCGCGCAAGCTCCTCGATCGCGGCGGCGCCCTGCCGGAGGATTTCCTGCGCAACGTCTTCGTGCGCCTGCTCTCCGGCCTGCGCGAAGTGCACACGCGCAAGCTGCTGCACCTGGACATCAAGCCGGCGAACATCTATGTGCGCAACGACGGCCATCCGGTGCTGCTCGACTTCGGCGCGACGCGACAGGGACTCGGTCCGGACGCGAGCATCAACGCGGTATTCACGCCCGGCTTCGCCGCGCCGGAGCAGCAGGGCTCGGGCGAGCCGCTGGGGCCGTGGACGGACATCTATTCGGTGGGCGCCTCGCTCTACGACTGCCTGGCCGGCAGCGCGCCGCAGCCGGCCGGCCTGCGCCTGGTCAAGGATGAACTGGAGTCTGCCCAGGCACGCTGGGGCAGGCGCTATTCGCTGCAACTGCTGGAGCTGATCGACTGGTGCCTGAAATTGCCGGTCGATCAGCGCCCGCAAAGCGTGTTCGCCCTGCAGAAGGTGCTGAGCGGCGAACAGCTCGACCTGGTCGACCCCGCCTGGTTCGAGACGCCATCGCCCCCACAGAAAGCGGAATAGCGACGGACGCTACGGCTTCGGCTTGACGTTCAGGCTGTTCTTCACTTCTTTCACGCCCTTGACGCTACGCGCCGCCCGGCCCGCCAACTGGACCTGATCGGCGGTATCGACAAAGCCGGAAAGCTGCACTACCCCGAGATAGGTTTCCACCGAAATTTCCGCCGAGGACACACCCTTCTTCGCCAGCAGGGCGGATTTCACCTTGGCGGTGATCGTGCTGTCGTCGACGTACTCGCCGGCCTTCTGCCGGTCGGCCATCGAGCGCGCCTTCAGCCACTCGTCCTCATTGAGCTTGCCGTCGCGGTTCATGTCGGCCTTGCCGAAGAACTTCGCGACGCGCTTGTCGGCTTTCGCCTCCTCGCGGCTGAGGAAGCCGTCGTGGTTCTTGTCCAGTTTGGCGAAATCGGGGCTTTTCTGCGGCGCTGCGTCCTGCGCATGGGCGCAGACCGAAAAAGCGGCGAGAACAAGCAGGGGGATGCTTTTCTTCATGGCGGACCTCCTGTTGGGTGACCGCAGAATAATATCAGCCCACCCACTTCCTGGCGTTGCGGAACATGCGCAGCCACGGCCCGTCCTCGCCCCAACTGTCGGGACGCCACGACATCTGCACCGTGCGGAAAATGCGCTCGGGGTGCGGCATCATGATGGTGAAGCGGCCGTCGGCGGTAGTGAGGCCGGCGATGCCATTAATCGAACCGTTCGGGTTGAATGGATAGGCCTCGGCAATCCTGCCGTGATTGTCGACGTAGTGCATCGCAACGATGGCCTGGCCCTGCTTTCCATGAACGGTGAAGTCGGCACGGCCCTCGCCATGCGAGACGACGATGGGCAGGCGGCTGCCGGCCATGCCGTCGAGGAACAGCGAGGGGCTCTGCGGCATCTCGACCATGACAAAGCGCGCCTCGAACTGCTCGCTGCGGTTCCTCGCGAAGCGCGGCCAGTGCGCCGCGCCGGGAATGATCTCCGCCAGGTGGCTCATCATCTGGCAGCCGTTGCACACGCCCAGCGCAAAGGTATCCGG
>JADFDL010000002.1 GCA_018262875.1 Rhodocyclaceae bacterium
AGGCCGCCGCTGTTTCCAACGCCCGCGCGCTCATGCAGGCCGTCGCCAACGAGCCGGCCACGCTGAAGCTCGGCGTGATCTGCGAGCGCCTGGGCTTCACGATGACGGCCGCGTTCCTGGCCGACACGCTGCACATCAAGCCGGCGCGCGCCGACGGCGCAGCGAATCTCTACACCGAGTCGCAGTACCAGACCATCTGCCGCCAGTTGATCAGCCACATCGGCGCGATGGCCGAGCTGTACACGGAGGCCGCCTGATGGACGCGCTGGTCTACTACGTCGCCGTCGCCAACCACGACGGCTGCCCGCCGATCGAAGACAGCGAATACGAGGACCCGCAGGCCGACAAGTACACGGGGCCGATCGTCTTCGAGCAGTACCTGAACGACTGCACGCTGGAAATAGCGAAGGCGCGGCTCGCCTGCAAGGCCATGGAGCAGTGCGGCGGCGGCCGGCTGGCGCGGCTGGATTTCGACCTGCAGGGCGACCCGTCCGAGCCGCATGTCGTCGTCGCTGGTCACGATGGCGAGCGCAAGGATCTAGGCCCGCTGGTATTTGAAACCTACGTTGGGCCAGGCAAGAACACGCGCGACGTGGCGCAAGCGCATGCCGCCAGCATTGAGCGCCGCTACGGCGCCTGCCGCATCGCCCGGCTGGTGTTCGAGGACATCGACGGGAGGCCGCTGTGATCCCACTGCACGAAGCCGCGATCGAGTACGCGGCCGACGTGGCGGCATCCGCGCGCGGCATCACGCCGCTGGAACCGATGCTGGTGCGCGCGTTCATGGCCGGCGCTCTGGAGGCGTCGAGGCGAAAGCCGCACCACACGCTGCGCGAGTGCCTGGACTTCGCGCGGACCATCGGCACGGCTGCGGAGGTGGCGCGATGATGCTTTCCCTATCCAAACTGAATGCCCTCAAGGCCGAGGCCGACGTTGCCGACCGAAGGGCCGCCAGCTCCGCTGAGTTGCAGGAAAGACTGCGGCAAATCCGCATAGGGGACGCGCCGCTGATGGTCGCCTACAAGAACCTTGGGCACTGGCAGAACGACATCAGGTCGCTCATCGAAGGCGTGCTCAACGAATTCGGCGCGGACATGCTGCGCATCATTGAGATGCGTCAGGAGGCATTCGCGCGCAAGTGCAAGACCGAAGCTGCGGCCAAGCGCGCGCAGCTCTTGACCGTCGTGGCCGAGGAAAAGAAGCCATGACCACCACCCTACGCGACGCCATGGCCGCCGCGCGCATCAACCGCATGAAGGGGCGCATGGCGCGGGCCTGGGCGCAGCGGCAGCGCGAGGCCGAGCCCAGCGAGCACCCGGTGTGCCCGGCGCCGCCCGTCAACCTGCGCGTGCGCGAGTCGCTGACGACTTCCACCCCCTGACAACCACCAACGCCCAAGGAGGGCAATTCATGTTCCAGCTCGAAAGTCTCACCAAAGTTAGCGTGTTAGACGTCCGCGTGCTCAGCCAGAAGGACCGCAAGCCCGACGAACTGCCGGGCGTGCAGCTGCTGCTGCAGGCCACGCTCGGCGCCGGCGTGCTCGCCATGTTCGACGGCTTCCTGCCGGGCCTGCTGTACCGCAAGCCCAGCGGCAAGACGCAGAGCGAACTGGACGGCCTGGAAACCGCCGAGCTGACCGTCATCGGCGAGCACGTCAAGCGCATGCCCTGGGTCTACGAACAGACCGGCTGCGAGGTGACGATCGACTTCGGCATCGGCGGCGGCAGCAACCTGGTGCTGGCCGACGTGAAGGTGCACCGCGTGTCGATGCGGCCGGAGCAGACCGGCGTGGTGCTGCAGTGGACCGCCGACGCGCTGGGCCTGAACGACAGCACGCGCGGCAAGCTGACCGGGCTGAAGCGCACCGACGTTCAGATGCTGCTGAAGGGCCCAGAGGTCGCGGTGGAGTGATGCGCGTCTACCTCAGTGGCCCCATGTCGGGCATCGCCGACAACAACTTTCCGGCGTTCCACGAGCGCGCGGCCCAGCTGCGCGCGCAAGGCTTCGATGTCGTCAGCCCCGCCGAGATCCCGGAGGCCGGCGGCACGTGGGAGCTGTGCCTGCGCGCCGACATCCGCGAGCTGTGCACCTGCGACGCCATCGCGCTGATGCCGGGCTGGGAGGGCAGCAAGGGTGCGAACCTCGAGCTGCACATCGCGCATCGCCTGGGCATGCAGGTGATGCACCTGCCGCCGGTGTTCGACTTGGTGGCGCACCTGCGCCGGCAAGCCGACTTCAGCGAGCGCACGTTCGGCCCTGGAGCGCGCACATCGGGCGTCTGCGACCACATCCGCAAGGAACTGGTCGAGGTCGAGGAAAGCGGCGGCTCGCTGGCAGAGTGGACCGACGTGATCATCCTAGCGCTCGATGGCGCGTGGCGCAGCGGTGCATCTCCAGAGGAAATCATCGCGGCCGTCGTCGCCAAGCAGACCAAGAACGAGGGCCGCCGCTGGCCGGATTGGCGCACTGCCGACACCGGCAAGGCCATCGAGCACGTGCGCGACGGCGCGGATGCGGTGGCTTCATGATGCTCACCTGCGGCCCGCAGCTGTGCCACGTCGACACCTGCAAGCGCCCGGGCTGCAGCCGCGAGGCGCTCAGCTAGCGTCGATCTGGCCAGCAGGAGGGGCCGCCCGCCGCACGAACATCGGTTCGACCGTCGCATGGTTGCGCGCCGCGTACAGATCGGCTCGCGTGCGATCCGGCCCGATGCGCGCCTCGTAGCCGTCCGCATGCGTCACGAGGTAGCCCACCAGCACCTCGACGGTGCCGCGCTCGGCGGTTGGCTCTGCGCCGGTCATGGGTTGCCGATCAGCTCGTTTGCCCACTCGCGCGCCAGGCGTGCGGCGCCTGCCGCCTCGATGGCGTGCTCCAGCGCCTCGGCCGTATCGAGCCTGCGCAGGGCCGCTGCCAGCGCGTCGAGAGCGCTTGCGGCATTCCACGCCGCCTCCCTGGCGTGCGATACCGCCATCGCGGCGTCATGCGTCATCTCGTCGCCTCCATTGCCACCACCAGCGTGCTGCAGCCGGCCAGCGCGTCGCGCGCCTCCGTCGACATCTGCACCAGCAGCGCCTGCACGGCGCGCACCTGATCCGCCGTCATGTCGCGCCCGTCAATGCGCCCGGTGTTTCCGCCGAGGTATTCGATGTCCTCGCCGCTCATGGCCGGCGGCTCGCTCATGTCAACGCTCACGCCGTTGTGCCGCGCGTAGCCCACCGTGCGATACCAGCGCAGCAGACTGGCGTGCGCGTGGCCGGTGGCTGTGTACCAGCGATTCAGCTCGTCGAAGTCACTCACGGCACACCACCCACCGCCCTGCCGCATGGCGGATCAGCCCGCGCCGGCGCAGCCGTCGTGTGTGCAAGTCCAACACCTTGCGCCAGTCCCGCCCAGCGGCCACGCGCTGCGCCTCGGCCCGCGCGGCGTTGGTGGTCCCCGTGCTGCGGATGCTCTCCAGAATCTGCCGGTCCAGGTCGCTCGGCGTTCGCCCGCAGCGCATCGCCGCCCGCAGCGCCTGCGCATCCGTCTCCAGAGACGCCTGCAGCGCCGGCCAGCGCACCAGCAGCGCCAGGTCATCGCGCAGCTTCTCGACGGCCGAGGCGCGGGCCGCGAGCACGCGGTCGGGCGCACCGCCGGCCAGCAGCGCGATCACGGCCTGGCGCGACGTGAAGACCTTGGCCGACGTGCTCAAGGCGCCGACCTGTTGCGGCTGGTGGTCTGGCCGTAGTAGTACCCGATCAGCCCGCCAAGGATCAGCCCGACGATGCCGTTGGCAATGGCCGCGCGCACATCCTCGCTGAAGGGCGCGCCGAACAGCCCGACCACGGCGCCCACCACCATGTACACCAGCGGCAGCAGCCCCAGCGCCACCACGAAGCTGGGGCTGCGCCAGATCGGCTCGCCGCTGGCGACGAAAACCGCATCGGCTTCGCGGGCCGCCGCGATGCCGCCGCCCGCCTCGGCCAGCTCGAACCACCGGTCGTGCACCGCCTGGCGCACCGCCTGCGCGGCCTGCGGGTCGGTGGCCACACGCTCGACCACATCCTGTTCGTTGACGGCGCCCAGCGCGTCCTTGGCCACCTCGAACACCTTGGCCGCGGTGGCTGCATGCTTCTCGGCGCTGGCGCTGTCGGGCTTGATGAGCTTGACCAGCTCTGGCACGGCGCTGGTCAGCACGGGCAGCAGCGCGCCGATGATGGCGGGGATGGGCATGGGGGTCTCCTGTGGCATGGTGGGGGGTTCGGCGCCGGCCAGCGCGCCGCCGGCCTGGGAATAGGTGGCGTGCGCCTGGGCCAGCGTCTTGGTGGGCTGGCCATAGGGGCTGCCGGGCAGGCTGGCCCACTCCTTGGCGCACTTGGCAATGGCTTCGTTCAGCCTCCCGGCCATGGCGTCGGCCAGGCCGCCGCGACGGCGGATCAGGAACACCGCCGCCAGGTCCTGGCTGGCCGGGCTGAAGTCGGGCAGCGCCAGCGCCTTGGCGCATTCGTCCCACGTGCGGCTCAGGAACTGGTAGGCACCCGCGGCGCTGCTGGTCCATCGGCCGGCGGTGATGACCTTGCGCGGGTGGTCGGCGTAGCTGTCGAAGTGGCTGCCGCCGTAGTGGCGCCGGTAGCCGTCGGCATCGGCCGTGCCCTCGCCGGCGCGGATGACGGCCAGGAAGGCGCGCAGGTTGCCCGACGAGGCCAGCGCATCGGCGCAGAGCTGGCGCAGATCGGCCGGGGTCATTGCATCCCCATCGCATCAGTGCTGCGCCGCCGCTGCGGCTCGCGCGCCAGGCGGTCGAGCGCCGTCGCCGCGCAGCCGATGGACAGCGCCAGGATCGACAGCATGGAGTCCACCGGCACGCGCACGTTGCCGCCATCGGCCAGCAGGAACACGAAGCGCGCGCCCAGCCCGCACAGCCCGGCCACCACCAGCCAGCGGCCAGACCCGGACAGCCGCGACTCGGTGATCCCGCGGTCGCGCGCCACGGCAAACTGAAGCACGGCGGCAATCCAGATAGCGGCCGTCACAAGCATGTCCAGCAGGGTGTCGATCATTTCGGCGCTCCGCCGCCGCGCAAGGCTTGCCAGATGCGCAGCGCAAGGTTGACCGGATCCGACCGGAACTGCTGCGCGAAGGCGGCAAGCGTCACCAACAGATCGCGCGCGAAGAAGGCCGCGAGGATGATCCAGAACGCGGTGCGCGCTTCGGTCAGGCCCTCGTCGGCCATGTAGTGATAGGCCGCCCACGCCACCAGCATGGACGCGACGACATAGCCCAGCAGCGCCTTCAGCCCGCCCTCGCGGTCGCCGACCATCCAGCGGGCGACTGCTGCGGCCATGCCGTAGGTGGTCGGGTGCGCGGCGATCTCGTTCAACAGGGAGCGTAGTTCGTCTTTCATCACAGGTCGTTCTCGGCCGCCGAGTTGAAGTACAGCTCGATGCCATGCAGCCGCGCATCCACGTTCAGCGTGTCGCTGCCGTTTGCCGGTGCGCGGGCCAGGCGGAAGAAGACGACATCGCCAGCGGCAGGACTGCCGGCCACCGTGATGGCCGCAGACTCGGGGCCGACATAGACATCGTTCGTGGTGCCGCCGGTGTCGGTGCTGCCGACCGCTGTCCCGTAGGCCACGGCGATGGTGTCGTCATTGCTGACCGCCACGGCTTGCAGCTCCCACACCACGCCGAAGGTTGCGGCAGCGGCGTGCGACCAGACGGGCGCGAAGGTCACGGCTCCGCGATCCCAGCGCTTTGGCATCAGGATGGCGAACTGCGCGAATTCCTGCGACGAAGCATCGAAGTCGAGCGTCTGGATGTCCGGCTGATTCGCCGCGCTGGCGATGGTGGCCAGGGCCGCGCAGCCGCCTGACGCCGAAGGGCTCATGTCGCGGGCCGGAATCCAGCGCGCTGTGCGCCCGTAGCTGTTCCCGGCGAACGGGCCGAAGGGCCCGGCGCGATGGTCCTGCGTCGCCGTCACCACACTGCCGGCTGTCGTCAGTTGGTAAAGCCGCGCGTACAGCGCTGTGTTGTTCCAGTTGGTGATGGCCGTGCTCACGCTCACGGCGCCAGTGCTGCGCAACACAACCACGTAGTTCGTCGCTGCATTGGTGAGCGTGACCGTGCCGGCAGTGATGGATGTTCCGCCCCAGCGCCCGCCGTTGTATCCCCAGGTCAGCCCGGTGCTTGTGGCGTGGGCCTTGCCGAACACGCCCACATGGTCAAGGCCCTCGAAGTTCTCATTGATGATGACTTCAGGGTTCGCCTGATTGGCGGCCAGTTGCTGCAGTGCCATTTAAGCGGCCTCCTGTGTGGTTGCGGCCGTCAGAGTGACCGTGCTTGCGATGACCGTCGCGCTGTACGTGAACGGCACGTTGTTGCTGGCGTGCGTGATCGTGATGACCGCGCCGACAGCGCTGGCCAGATAGTCGGCATGGGCATCGATGACCCCAGCCAGCCCGGTAGCGACCAGCGCCATCGTGGTGTCGCCGCCGGTCGCGGTGTAGTCCAGATTCACCCCACCCAGCGTGGCGCGATACACGTTGCCGGTTACTGGCGTGCCGGCTAGCGTCAGAGTGACGATCTGCGGGCGCAGCGTGGCTGGCGTGACGCCGCTTCCGATGTTCCCCACCAAGCCCGAGACATTCGCGTCCGAGGCGATGGCCTGCACGGTCCAGTTGTACGGCTCGCTTGCCGGGGTGAACAGGCTTAGCGTGCTGGTGCCGGCATCGCTCAGCGTCATCGTCAGGCCATAGGCCGCGCTGTCTCCCGATGCCGCAAACGCGCTCAGGATGGCCGACGCGGCAATTGGCAGAACCTCGTAGTTCGTGCGCCCCGATGGGGTCGTCACGTACTGGTAGAACAGGTTCAGCGGCGGATCAATGCGCTGCACCACGGCCGAGAATGTCATTCCCAGCGGGTAGGCATTGGCGCCGCCAGGATTGCCCAAGTTCATCCAGCGGAACGTCAGTTGGTTGCTGACCCCGGCGACAGTGGCACTTGCGGTCTGCGTCAACGCCCATGTCGTCGTGTTGTCGCCCGCCGAAACACCAGCCACCACCGGGAAGGCTGTGGAGACTGCGCCGGTCACGGTGATGACCGAACCCACGGCGACAGCGGTGTAGGCCGCCGCCGCATCGATGACGGCCGCGAAGCTGGTGGCGATGCCGTCGAGGTTCGTGTCCCCGCCGACGCTGGTGTAGTTGTACGTGACCCCGCCCAGCGTGGCATAGAGCGCGGCCCCGGTTGCAAAGCTGCCGCCCACGGTCAACGTGGTGATCTGCGGCAGCGGCGTGACAGCGCCGACTGTCGTCAGGCTGGCAACGTAGCCGCGCCCGACAACAGCGCTCATCTGGTACACGTCGAAGCGAATCGGCGTGCTGGCCCCGATGCCGTCTGCCGTCTGCATGGCGGCGGTGTAGATGGCGCTGGCGCTACTTGCCGTCAGAGTGCGCTTGAGCACTGACCCGGCAATCAGCACCACGTCGACTTCGTAGGCTTCTGTCAGCTCGCCCAGCGGCACAGAGATACCCGCAGCACCCGTGAACGTGCATGCCAGCCGCGTGCGGCGGTTCCACGTCACGGTGATCTGATTCGCGGTGCCAACGGTACGGCGCAAGTTCACAGGCGCCAGCGGCCTCAGGCTCACGCCTTCGCAGGTAAACGATTCTCCCGTGACGCTGGCCAGGCTCTTGCCCAGCGTCACGCCCTTGTAGAAGCGCTCCGCAGACAAGCTCGGCAGGTCGATTGCCACGTAGCGGATGCCGGCCGTCTGAATCAGCGCCACCACATCCGCCGACGTGTGCCCGGCCATTGCCCATTCCGTGCCCTTCTGGCCGCGCAGAAGGCCGCTCAGGGTGTAGATGCCAGTCGATACAAATGTGGCGGTCCTGAAGCGCACCAACTCCGCGCCGATCATGATGTTGTTAACCGACGCATCTGCCAGCAGGCCGGCGCGCGTGCTGCTGCTCAGCGTGCCGTAGCTCAACCTCACGGTGACGGTGTTGCGCTCATCGAACCCAACGCCTGTGTAGTTGCCGAGTGTCGTCGTCGTCACGCCAAGAATCGCGCGCTCGCTCACGCGGGCCGCTTCGGCATACTCCACATCATCGAGGCTGCGGCTGATGCTTGCGCCCGGCCAGGTGGTGCCAGAGCTGGTCGCTGCCACGTAGTGCCCGAGCGTGTTTTCGGCGTCGCGCATCAGCGGCACGTCCATCAACTGCATGATGGTTTCGCCCGGCAGCGCGACATCAACGGTCGGCGTGTAGTCGTCGCTGGTGATACCGGCCGACTCGATGACCGACGGCTCGTCAAGCGCCCATTCGTACTCCAGCAGCGGCCCGCTGTCGGTGCGGCGCACGATGCGGACGCGGTAGACATTGCCGTCAGGGTCTGGCACTTGCACAACATCCGTCGGCACCAGTTCCGCGTATTGCAGTGGCACTGAGAAACTGCCCGTGACGCGGCTAGCGTAGCCATCCATCACCATCGCGTCGGCGATGCCCTTCGCCTCTGCCGCCGTGAAAGCCAGCGGCATCTGCAACGCGCTGGTGTTGACCTGTCCAGACAGCAGCCGGTCGCTGTGCTCTGTGGCAGTGGTGTAGTCAGCGGCTACGTTGGCATAGGACACAGACACCTGCGCTGGGATTTCAAGGTCGCTCCCAACTTGCGTAGGCAGCGTCTCATCTTCCGGAGACTCAAGCCCGGCGCCCATGTCGTCGGCATCGATGGTGCCAAGCACGCTACCGGCGCGCGGCACGAAGTAGAGCTTGTCTGTGAGGTACGCCTCGAAGAAGTAGGCGGCCATCAGCTGCTCGATGGCACTGCGGGCCGTGGCAACCTGAGAAACAACGAACGCCAGCACAGGCTTGGTGATGGCGGCCAGCGCCGTCGCGTCATAGGTGCCGACCGGCATGCCGGCCCCCTCGCACAGCGCCTCGACCGTCTCCTGCAACGTCCACGTCTGCAGTGCACCATTCCCCGACGCAAGCGGCGCGATCTCCAGGCATGCCGCAGCCGCCGGAGAGGGCGGCCCGTCTGTTGAGAACACCCCAGGGAGAGACGCCGCGACACGATTCTCGGTCACGTACAGCAGCGTATCGCCACCGCCCAACCCATGTGACTGGTGAATCAGCAGATCGCCTGCGCCGCTCCAACTCAGGTGACCGTACCCAGTGGAGCCGTATTGCAGGACATAGCCGCCCCCGCTGGTGATGGTGGTCAGCGTCGGTGATGCAATGGACGTAGCGACGCCTTCGGCATTGGATGCCACGGGACCGACAACCTGAGCATTGCGGTAGACGACGCCCAACAGAACCTCGTTCGTGTCGCCTGAAACGTGCTCGGTCGTGTCGTCAGGGAAGGTCCGGTACTGCACGCGCCAGTGCGATAGCGCATCAAACGCCCCGCCAGGTGGGGTCGTGTATCCAGGCTTTTCCGGCGTCTCGGCCAGGCCGCCCCTCTTGACGAACAACACCGCCAAGTCCCCGGCTTGGTGCGCCGGCCATTCTTCGTCCCCGTAGCCTCCCGCCGTCTCCAGAGTGCCGATGAATTCCATCGGCGCGATTTCTCCGGGGCTGATCTCGAAAGTCAGGTTCGGAATCACGCCAGAGCTGCCCAGTTGCAGGCCTTCGATGAAGACGGTTCCACGCCCCCTATACGCTGGCGCGTTCGTCACCGCAGCTTCGTAGGTCGGGTCAGGGAGTTGACTGCTTTCCCCGGTGTAAACCGTCATGCGCGACCATGGCGCGTTCTCGATACTCGCCGCGACGGATTCAGCCGAAGACGCTGCCAACAAGGTGTAGACGAGTTTCCCGTTCAGCCAAATGCGCGTGACGCCTGGAATCTCGTTGCTGGTCAGGCCGAACAGAATGTCGACCTCATAGGTGTAGACCGTTTGTTCAGCACCACCGCCGCCCTTGCCGGCGCTGGTGGTCGTGGCGATTTCCCGCCTGTCGCTGGCCCACCATACCTGCCCAGCGATGCGCGGGTGCCCTGCCACCCAAGGGATGGCCTGGCCGTACTCCACGCCCGTCACTTTCAGATCATCGAGCCGTGGGCCTTGGCTCTTTTGCTTCGGGCCGAACTGCGCGCCGACAGCCGCGCCAATCGCCCATCCGATCTGTGCGCCCATCGGGCCGACCAACGACCCCAGCGCAGCGCCAGCAGCCGCAATCACAAGTTGAGTCATCAGGCCACCCCAGGCAGTGCGTAGGCCGCGCGGAACTGCTGGTTGCTGGCGAACATCAGCCGCGTTTCGACAACGCGACCCGCCCTGTTCGTGGCATGGATCAGGCTCAGCCCGCCGTGCCGGTAGTCGCCAATGAACCCCATGTGCTGCGGGTCGTGCTCAGTCGCCATCACCAGCACGTCGCCTGGCTGCATGGCGTTGCGGTCGATGCGGTCCATGTGCTGGTCGCACACATCAAGCAAGGTGCCGTCAGGCATGCGGCTGTAGCCCGTGATATCGAAGTCAGCAGGCAACAAGCCAAGGTCGCGCGCTACGCAGATGATGAGCCCGGCGCAATCGACGCCTTGGCCCTTGGCGCGGTGCTGGTGCAACCATTTCGTGCCCAGCCATGTGCGGGCCTCGGCCACCACATCGGCGCGATTCATACGTTGACCTCGGGCGCAGATGTCAATTCGTCAACGGTCGGCCTGTGCGGCTCGCCTTGGAAGTTCAGATCGTTGCCGAACTTCGTGGCGCAGTCTTCATCCATCCGCTTCCTGCAGCCGGCAATCACGCTGTAGGTGTCGCCCACTTGCACGTTGAAGATCATCGGCAGCGACAGCGTGAAGGTGTCGCTCGCGTAGGTCTTCACCTTCTGCGACAAGCCGGTGTTCAGACCGCCCGTCCATGTGAGGATGCCTTCGCCGAAGTAGTCGTCGGCCTCAGTGCGCGACGAGTCGGCGAACACCTGTTTGCTGGTGACGCTGGTAATGGTGCCCGTCTCAGTCCACGGCCCAAGGTCGACCATGCACATGGCATCGCCCAATCGTGCTCGGCAGGTCTTGGTGCTGGCCGCGCCGACCGGCTGCTGCAGGTACTGCCGCAGATCACGCAGTTCAACCACGTAGTGCCCGGCGCGGGGCGTGACTTCCCCCAGGCGGCCGGCGCTGATCGGCTCGACGCCGTCGCTCGGGCTCGCCCAGTTGTACCGGAACAGCGCGAACTCGGCGTTGTTCCACCGGCCCGCCAGGATGTCGGCGCGCGTGATCGTGTCGTCTTCGTGCAGGATGCGCAGTTCGGTGTTGCCCACCGCCAGGCCGGCGCTGGCCGCCCAACTGGCCACATCCAGCCCAGGCGCGGCGCGGTACAACACAGAGTCGCCGATGTCGTCGGTGTCGATGTCGGCGCTCGTCCAGCCGTACACCTCGGCATCGGTGCGCGTGATGCGCAGCCCGAATGCCGTTGTCGGTGTATCGCTGGCATAGTTCGCCAGCAGTGGGACCGGGATGGTCTTAGGCATTCGGCGCGGACTCGATGATTGGGATGGAGTCCCACTGGTGCAGCAGACCGGACTTGTTTCGCGCGGCAATGCGTCCGTCGAGCTTGTCGGTGTCGAAGCGCATCGGCACGTCGAACTCGCCAGCCCACGTGACACTGGCTGCGCTCGGCGCGCTGCCGATGGTGACGATGCCGGTTGCCGTGTCGAGCGTGTGTGCGGTGTCCACCGTCGACACCTTGACGACGATTGTTCCGCCGTGCACGGGCTTGTAGATGGGCCGGCCCTGCGTGCTACTGCCGCTTGTGTAGCGCTTGAACAGCTGGAAGGTGGTTGACGTGAGCGCCACCACGTAGCCGTCGGCATGCGTGGCGGCGTAGTCTGTCCAGTCCTTGAACCGCCACCCATGCTGCCGCCCGCGCGCGATCATGAAGAAGTCGCGCAGCGTGGCGAAGTCGGCCGCGTTGTTTATGCCCTGGCTCACATCCCATGCGTGCCGCGGGTAGGCCCATGCTCCGTTGCGCGTTTCTCGGCCTGATGCACTGACAACCAGCTCGGTGCGGAACATTGGCCCGCCGACAGCGCCGTAGGCGATGCGGTCGGGGAAGCGCGGGGTTTCCAGGAATGCCATGGTCAGTTGTTCCGCGAGCTGGCGCGCTGCAGGCCGCGCGCTGCGGCAGCACCGACCTGTTGCTCGGTGCTGCGGCCCACAGGGGCGGCGAAGCTGAAGTGCTGGTGCACGGTCATGCCGCCGGCCGGCTGCACGGTCAGGCCAGTGCGCCCGCCGAAGATGGGCTCGGGCCCGCGCTCTCCGGCCATGCCCCATTTGCCTGGCGGTAGGAAGCCGCCGTCGGCGAAGAAGCCGCCGAACAGCTTGCCGATACTGCCCAGGATGCCGCCGACCCCACCCGAGGCTCCGCCTGTCACGCTCCCGAGCAGGCCCGTCACCTGACCGGCCAGCGGCTCCGTCACCAGCTTGCGCGTGACGATGCGAAGGATGTCCTTTTCCAGCCCCTTCAGCACTTCGGACAGCTTGCCGCCTTCGACGATGGCATCTTCGAATGCGCTGCTGAAGGTCAAGCCCAGTTCGCGCGCCGCATCGATGCCCTTCTCGGTCGCCTCCTTGATGTCCTTGCCACCACCGAAGCGATCGGTCGCGCGATCCAAGGCCTCTGCCCATTGGTCGATGTTGATCTTCCCGTCGGCGAACTGCTTGTTGATGAACTCGACCTCTTCGTTCAGCGCGTCGAGCTTGCCGCTCGGCGTGTCGGCCAGGATGGCGTTCAGCCGGGCCTGGTCGTCGGCCAGCTTCTTCAGCGCTTCGTCGGCGGCACGCGTGGCCGGCTCGAGAGCGGTGATTTCCGTGGCGATCGCCGCGAATGCGCTGTCAGGCACCGCAACGCCGGATTGCGCGATCGTCAGCAGCTGCGCCAGCTCTTCGCGCAGCCGCGCGAGCTTGACCTCGTCGGCCTGTTCCAGCCGCTTCAGCGCGGCGGCCAGGGCGTCGGGCAGCTGCGGGCCGACGAAGGGCTCTTCGACCTTCTCTGCCTTCGGCTTGGGCGCCTTGCTGGGCTTGTCGCCGCCGATGGTGCCGGGCAGGCTGGGCAGATTGCGCGCGTAGTTCCGGCCCTCGTTGCTGTAGCTGGCCTGCGTGACGCTGCCAAGCTGCAGCGCGCGCCGCTCGAAGCGGTCCAGTTCTTCGCGCGCGGCCTTGGCATCCTCGCGCATCATCTTCCCGATGCGCGACGCGCCGGCAAAGTCCAGGCGGGCCACCGCCGCAGCCTGCGCCGCGATTCCGCCGATCTCTGTGCCGATGCCCTTCAACACGAAGGCCACGTTGGCACCGAAGATCGTGGCGGCCTGCAGCGGTACGGCCAGCAGTTTGTCCAGCGACCCGGGGCCATCCCCGCGCAGCAGCCCGAACAGTTGATTGGTGGCCTGCAGCAGCGGGCCGGCGATCGTGCGCGACAGGTCTTGCAGGTTCTTCTGAACCTGGAAGATGCTCTTGTTGAACTTCTCCGCCTCGGCCGCCTGTTCCGCTGTCACCTTGGCCTGCAGCGTGCCGGCCTCGGCCACGTCCTTCAGCAGCGGCGCCACGTCCTTCAGGCTCTTGCCGAACAGCTCCTGCGTCAGCCGCGCCTTGTTCGCGTCGTCGGAAAAGCCGCTCAGCGCGATGGCCACGCGCTGGAATGCCTGCACTGGGTCCAGGCGCTTCAGTTCGGCGACATCCAGATTCAGCGCCTTGAACGCCGCGCCGATGTCGTTGTCCGGCTTCGCGTCGGCCAGCGCCTTGTTCAGCTTGATGACGGCATCGCCGGCCGTGTCCATGCTGGTGCCGGTGCGCCCGGCGATGGACTCCAGCGCGCTCAGGTTCTCCACGCTGGCGCCGGTGGCGTCGGACAAGTCGTTCAGCGCGTCCAGGCCGTCGACGGTGGCGCTCACCCATCGGGTGATGACCGACACCGAAAACGCCGCGGTGATGGCTCCGCCGGCCGCCACCAGCGCCTTGTTCGCGCCGGAGAAGGCGCGCTGCATGCGCTCGGCCTGTCGCTCGGCCAGAAGCCCGGCCTTGTCCAGCCCGGCCTGCAGATTGGCGAGCCTGGCCTCCAGGTCGATGCTGAGCTTTGCGAGTGCCATGGGTTCAGCCTTCTTCGGTGGCGCCGGGCCGGTGCAGCTTGATGACCGTCAGGCGGTGCAGGAACATCTCGAGATCCGTCACGCCCAGCATCTCGGCCACCAGCGGCAGCCCGGCCCAGTCGAGCCCGCCCATGCCGTTTGCGAGCAGCGCATAGGCGCTGCTGGCCGCGATGTCGTCGGCGCTTGCGGCCGGCGCTTCCTCGCCTTCCCACTCGATGCCGGCCGCATGGTCGAGCAGGTGCTTCAGTTTCCCGAGACGGTCTCGGCAGCGGCAGCGCGGGCCAGCGTGGCGGCGCCGTAGGCGTCGACGACGAGCACAATCCACGGCTCGTTCAGGTCGAGCAGCAGTTCCCACACCTCGGCGCTAAACGGCAGCGGGGCGTCACCCGTCAGCAGCGCATCGGCCTGGGTGAAGCCGCGCCACGCATCAACGCGCGCCATGAGCGCCTGCAGGAACTCCAGCCGCGGCATGGTGGTCATGCGTGCGCGCTCCTGCCATCCAGGCAGCGGCAGGCGCACCGCGCGGCACGGCGGGTCGTCGAGTTCGACCCACAGCTCGCGCGCGGCGCGCAGCCGCGCCACTGCATCGGCGACGGCGTCAGACATTCGGCTTCAGCACGTAGGCCGGGCAGATCAGGTTGAAGCTGCCTGTGCCAAGGCCGCCCACGTCGACCTGCTCGCCGTAGGTGCTGGGCACGCCGTAGGCGACGCGCACGATGCGCGTGCCCTTGGTGATCTTCACCAGGATGCTTGTGCCGTTGCGAGCGGCGGCCGTGACGAAAGCCAGCGCCGCGCCCTCGACCTCTGGGGTCTTCAGGTTGATGGTGACGTCTTCCGCGGCGTTCAGGCCGGCGATGTTGCGGCGCTTCGCCAGGTGCAGGCGGCTGTCGTCGAGTTGGTCGGCCGCGCCACCACCGACTGCGTAGCCGCCGGCCTCATCAAGCAATCCCCACGTGGCGGCGAGCGTCAGGGTGCCGGCGCTGAAGGTGCTGTACAGGGACGCGTCCAGGCCGTTCATCGTGAACGTGTTGGCGTCGGTGTCGGTGCAGAACACCGCCTGGCCGTCCAGTTCGACCATGCCGGCGGCAACAGTCCAGTAACCGACATCTCCTGTATCGACGGTGTGGCTCGTGAGCGTGCCCACGGCCGGAGAAGCCTTTGTCACCGCGGTGGGCGAGATGGGCGAATCGAAGGTGAGCGCGACTTCGATCTTGCAGTTGCGCCCGACGATGGTGGTCATGGTGATGCTCCTTGTCGGGCGGCGCCCGAAACGAAAAAGCCCGCACAGCGGCGGGCAGGTTGTAAAAACGAACAGGCCCGCCGAAGCGGGCCATGGGGAAGGTCTAGCGGGTCAGTCCCACCAGTCGAAAACCAGTTCCTCGCCGTCGAGCCCCAGCTCTTCGTCGAAGGTGGTGGAACGCGCCGTGCACACCACGGCCACCGTCAGCAGCGCGGCGACGGCTTCGTCGGCAATGGCGCTGGCCGCAGCTGCGGTGCCGGCCCAGCACTGCACGGTGAACTGCACGTTCGTCGCGCCGACCGAGTTGTCGAGGTGGAAGTCGGGGATGCGCGTCGAGCCGTAGACCAATGTCGAAGCGGCGTTGCCGTCAGCCGCTGCGTTCTGCGCGATGCGCGCGGCAGGCACCAGCGCCAGCAGCGGGGCGTGCGCCAGCAGCGCGGCACGGAATTCGGTTTCTGCGCTCATGGTGCCGGCGCCTTCGGGCGGTTCAGCTTCTCGATCGCCGGGCCGATCTTGGCCAGGAACACGCCCAGCGCGGCGGGCAGCATGTCGGCGCCGCGCTGCAGGAACTTGTAGGCCTTGGTGGCGCCGGTGTTCTTGCGGTGGCGCCGCGTCTTCAGCCGGCCGCGCACGATGGACTGCGAGCGCTCGCCCTTGCGCCGCGGCTTGGTGCCGAACTCGATGAACCGCCAGTAGAACGGATCGTTCGGGTTCTTCGCCCCGCGGTTGCCCTGCTTCGCCGGCCGGACGTTCACGAACACGCCGACATCTCCGGCGCGCCGCGCGGCCTTGCTGGTGCGCACGCTGATTGCCTTCTGCACCGTGCCGGGCTTGCGGTAGCCCTTGCGCACCGCCAGCGCGCCGGGGTTGATGATGGGCGTGGCGTTGCGCGCGGCCTTCTGCACCACGCGCGCACCGGCGCGCAGCGCATTGGCCAGCGCGCGCACCCGCAGCTTGGGAACGATGCCGCGCAGCGCTTCGCGCAGGTCGGGGATGCCGGCGATCTTGGCTTCGATCATCGCCCGTCCCTCAAGCCGGTGGCGGCCAGCAGCTGCAGCCACGTCTTCTGCCCGTCGATGTCGATCGGCTGGCCGGTGATGTCGTGCGGCACGCCGCGCCACAGCACGCGCCAGGTGCTGGCCACGTCGGCGCGGTAGTTGATGGTGAACTCGACATCCGTGATGTTCTGGATGGCGCCCGCGGCGAACAGCTCGCGGCTGCGCAGCGGACGGGCCTTGCCCCACACCGTCGTGACGGTGGCCCACGATCCGCTGGGCTGGCCCAGCAGGTCGACGCCAGCATTGCGCTGCTGAAGCGTGAGCCGCTGGTCAAGGTCGGCCGCCGAGATGCGCTGCGTAGCTCCGGTGCTCATCCCGCAAAGCTCCGATAGGGGTCGAGCAGCCGATCGGTGAAGCGGTTGGGCAGGCTGGTCACGCTGACGCCCACCACCTGATCCTTGCTGTGCTCGTACATCGTGCCGACCGCCATCAAGATCCAGTGCTTGATGGCCGCCGGCACATTGGCTGCGGCGTCCCACTCGCCGCACAGCACGCGCACGCTCACGGCATTGGCGCTGTCGGCCACGTCGGATGGCCAGGCAGCTCCGGCGGTCGGGAACACGTAGCCCGGCATGTTGTGCCGGTCCAGGTCATAGTAGAGCGGGTCGACCGTCTGCACCACGCCCGAGGTGTCGAGGTACTTGATGTGGCCGATGCTGTGCGGCTTGATCAGGTCGGCCGGCAGGCGGATCGATTCGCCATCGCACGGGAAGGCATCGATGACGAAGTCCCAGGTCTGCCGGATCAGCCGGCGGCCCAGCTCGTGCTCTGCGCTCTGCCGCGCGGCGGCGATCATGACCTGAATGCGGGCGTCGAAGGCGGTGTTGTCGTCATCAATCCGCAGATGCGCTCGCGCTTCCGCCAGGCTCACAGGCTCTTCCGTCGGCGCGGTGATCAGCTGCGGCTCGGCCATGTGGTGGGCTCCAAAAGGAAAAGCCCGCCGGGTGGCGGGCTCTTGTCGGTGCGGCAGGTGCGCTTTTCAGCGACCCCTTGCGGGAAGGTTGCTCGGCCGGTACGCGGCCGACAGATTGGCCGGGCGCGAGGCACCGGCGGTCAGGGCGCGGCGCGGCGGCGCGGTGATGACGAGGAAGCCGTCAATCAGCACCGCCACGTACTCATCCATGGCTGTGGCGCCTTCTTCAATGGCCGCTTCGATCGTGCCGTCGGCCAGCACGGCCACGGTGTCGACCGCGCTGGCCGGCTCGGTCAGCAGCGAGACGATCTGCATTGCGCTGGCCACGGCATCGGCCGCGGCGCCGGCTTCCAGCACGCCGACGCCTGCGCTCAAGATGACCGTCGGCACGTCGTCAGCATTGCCAGCCTCGGACATTCCGGCCAGCGCCACCATCGCGGCGGCCACCGCATCCTGCAGCGAGCCGGCCTCTGCGACTTCGACCGAGTAGAACGCGCCGCCCCAGTCGACGACATCCTCGGCGTCGACATCCTCGGCCTGAGCCGCGCCGTACACGGCAGTGACAGTCAAAGCTTCGGCGGCCGACATGGCTTCACTGACCGCGGCCACCATCGACGCAATCGCGGCCACAGCATCGGAGGCGCTGGCAGCTTCGGTCACACTCACGTCATAGCCGGCAGCGGTGGCGCTCACCTCGTCGCCTGCGCTGCCGCTTTCGGATAGCACGGCCACCAGCACCGCCAGGTCGGTTTGCGCATCGGCTGCGCTGGCGCTTTCTGTCGTGGCTGCGGCCATGGCGGGCACAGCTGCCTGGCTGTCGGCTGCCGATGCGGATTCGGCCACGGCGCGCGCAAAGGCTCCGGCCGCAGACTGCGCATCGGCCGCGCTGGCGGATTCGGCGTGGTCCAGATGCACGAACATGCCGCTGGCCTGCGGCGTGCCTCCGTTGCTGCTGGTCGAGCCATCATCAACGATGGCCCACAGCTTGTAAGCTGTGCCGGCGCTCAGCCCGGTGATCGGGCCGCCCGTCTCGTCACCATCGTTGGTGCGGATCGACGCATCGACAGCATCAGCAACGTAGCCTGTCGCACTCCACCCGTTGCGCCCATTGGCAAGGTCCGCGCGCGCCCACGTCGCAGTGGCTGCGGCGGTGTAGACGGCGGTGTAGATGGTGTTTGCCATCGCCCGCTATGCGTAGTCGAGCGTCACGCGGTAGCCGGCGCTGGTGGCGAGGATGTTTTCGGCGCCGACGAAGGTGACGTCTGGCACGCCCGCCGGGGCAGCGCCATACACCGGGACGCGGATGCGGCGCGGCGCGAACAGTTGCCATGGGTTGGCGGACAGCGCCGCCACGTCAGCACCGGGGAGCTGCTGACTGAACCCGTACAGGAACGAGACGCGCCCGTCCAATTGGACAACGCCGTCGAACCGTTGCCCGATCCGCAGATTGCCGCCGTCCACGACGGTCCCTGCCGATGCGCCAACGGTAGCCGCTGCCAGCGGCATCCCGTCAACGTAGAACACTGGCGACGACAGCAGGCTGCCGTCCGCAACGCTGACCGCCGACACCCGCCTGCCGGTCGTCGTCGGGCCACCAACAGAGCAGTACTCGCCGGTCACCGAGTCGTTGCCGCGGATGAACACCGCCTGCGCACCGGCGGGATCGGAGTTGTTGTGCGACACGCGGCCGTGGCGCCACTCGAACGACGCTTTCCAGTACGAGGACTGCTTGAACGTGATGGCCGTGTAGTTCGCGAATGCGTCGATCTCAAGGCCGGCGATCAGCGTCAGGCCGCCAGTGAGCCGATAGTGGGCCGCGTCGGCGAACTCCGTCACCTGCGAGCCTGTGTAGTCGGTGACGATGCCGTCGGGCGAGAGCGCCGTGGTGCCGCTATCGGAAAGCGGCCCGTCTGCGCGGAATACGTCGAGCATCCGGCCGCCGACGCGCAGCAGCGCGAACGACAACCCGCGCGCTACCCAGTCAGGCGCAACGCTGACAGCCTCCTGCGGCTGCTGCGTCCAGGGCAGCGCGATCTCACGGATGCGGGCCATGCTCGCTCAGGAGTAGGCGTAGGTGTCGCCCGTGCACTCGACGGTCACGGCCTGGCCGGTGTTGCCGACGAACTCGACCTGCACGTAGGCGACCTCTGGGCCGAATGCGTATGCGCCGCGCGTACTGGCGCTGGCCGTCGTGCCTCCGCCCATCACGTAGGCCTGTTTCCAGCCGTCATCGCCCGTGCCCTCGGCGCCCGCGGCCGGCATGCTGGCCTGCTTGCGCGCGACCATGATGCGCGCCTCGCATTGCGCGGTCGGGCCGGTGCCGCCGTTGGTGATGCGCCAGCGGATCTGCCCGCCGTCCGCGCTGCTGCAGTCGAGCCGGCCGCGCGTGGTGGCGCCGGATGCGTTGCTGGCGCTGCTGACCAGCACCTGTCCTGTTTTGGTGAGTGCCATGTCAGACCCTCAGTGCGCCGTCGTCGGCGAAGATCGCGCAGCGCACGTCCCATTCACTCACCGGGTCGGGCTCGCTGCCCAGCGCGATGAGCGCATCGGCCTGCGCCTGTGTGATGGCGCCGGCCTGCTGCCACGCGCCGAGCATCAACTGGTTGCCCGGCAGCGCGAAGTCGATCGTGTCGGCCGCGCCGGAAAGGAAGTCGCGGATCGTCAGCGCCGCCGAGCGCAGCGGCGACTGCGCATTGCCGGCGTGATCCTCGACCGCGGCGCGCAGCCCCGTCTGTCCGCACCAGACAGCGAAGTCGGCACGGCGCACCGGCGCCGAGCGCGTGCGGCCGGCGCTGATGGCGGCGGCCAGCGCCACGGTATCCGGCACCAGCGCCTGCAACGCGGGCGACGCGCCGATGCCGGCGCGGATTTCGTCGTGCGTCATCACGGGCACCCCCACAGCGAGCCGTCGTCGCGGTAGACGATGGGCGTCGCGGTCGCGGCGCGGCCCTCGAACGTCAGCAGGCCCGGTGTAGCCGTGGTGCCGGTGCCGGTAGCCAGCGCGCGCTCGATGTTGTTCGCCGGCCGCTTCGACGCGGCGAGGACGAACGTCGCCACCGCGAGCTTCGCTGCCGTGCCCTTCCACGCCTCGCTGATGCCGGCGCGAACGCTGGCCGATGCGGGGTTGGTGGCGCGGCGGTCATTGTCGAAAAGCCATTCCCATATGCGCGCCTGGCCGCTGGTCAGGTTGTCGGCCTGCGCCCAGTCGAAGCCGTCGCCGGTGGCCTCGTCGCGCGTCAGGCGGGTGCGCCAGACAACGAACGTGCTGTCGGCGTTGAGCCAGCCGATCAGCGCATTCGCATCGCCGGCCAGCATCATCGGCCGCGCGGTATTGGTGTCGGCGCAGGCGGCGCTGCGCACGCCGGCCATTTGCGCCGGTGTCAGGGACTGCGCGAACGCCAGCGGCGCGCACAGGACGGCGAGAACGCAGAGCATGAATCGGGTCATCGTGTCACCTGGTCAATCAGTTGGCCGCGCAGCAAGGGGGCATCACAGGCTCGCGGTGTAGGACACGTTCAGCGTGTCGCCGTTGGCAACCGCGCGGTCGCCGCCGGTGAACAGTCCGGCCGAATAGAGCGCGCCGTTCGTGTTGCCCACGGTGGTTGTTGGCGCAGTGCCTGCAGCGCTGCGGCACATCAAGAATGCGCCCTTGATAGTGTCGGTGGCGATCATGCTCAGCGACACCGCCGACGACGTGGCCAGCGATCCCGACGAGGCGGTGCCGAAGGCTGGCGTGCCGCGCGTGGCCAGCGTCGACGATGGGGCTTCGTTCCAGCCGTTCGCCGGGCTGCCGCCACCAACTGCCGTGATATTGGCCGCGGTGTTGGTGTTCGCCACGGCGCTGTAGCCGGTGTCCTCGATCAGCCCGAGCACCTGGCTGGCGGTGTAGCTGCTGCCCTTCAGGAAGTGCGTCAGGGCCGCGTTCTTGCCCTCGGTCGTGACGACGTTGGGGGCCCAGGTGTCGCGCCATGCCAGCTCGCGCGGGATGGCGTCCATGCGCGCGCGCAGGGCTTCGATCTGGTCCCAGACGGCGCGCACCGGGCGAGCGAGCACGCGGGCCGACAGCAGATCAGCCAGCCTGTCGCGCAGGTCGATGAACTCGGCCAGCCGCGCCGGCGTCGGGCGCCAGCAGTCGAAGGCGTAGACGCCGGTGGCCAAGGCCTGTTCGCCGATGGCAGCGGCGCGCGCAAGGGATGCGCCGCTGCGGGCGGTGGCGGGCGTCCGCTCGCCGGTGGAGCGATGGATTTTCATGCGGCCTCCGCGACGGGTTGCAGCTGGTCGGCGGCGAACCAGCGCTCAACGGGCTGGCCGTCCTCGGCCCACTCGACAAGCAGCTCGAGCTCGTCGGCAGGGTTGATGCGCCGGTTCTTGACCACGCCTTCGATGACGGGCTGCACGACGCGCACGGTGGTGCCGGTCTTCATGTGTGGGTGTCCTTGGTGTAGTCCAGAAACAGCACAGGCCGCAGCGGATGGGCTGCGGCCCGTGGAAAGGGGTGTTCATGCCCCCGGGAGACAACTCGCGGATCAGTCGGTGATCGCGGCCGGCGGCGTGGCGGCGCCGTAGCGAGCGCCGTCCAGGATGTACAGCACCGACCCGACCGCATTGGCCATCGATGCGACATCAACGCGCACGCAGTCGTAACCGCCAGCGATGTCCAGGTCTTCCGCCAGAACCTCGATGACGTACATCAGGTTCTTGTTGTCGGTGGTCGACGTGGTGAACGTGTTGCTCGTCACCGTGGTCTTGACCAGCGAGTCGCTGGCGCCGACATCGGTGTTGGCCCACATGCGGGTCATAGCCAGTGCAGCCGTGGTGCTGCCGGCGACTTCCGTGGCCTGGACCAGCGTCACGGCGCCACCGGTCACGGTGGTAGCGTTGTCCACCAGGATGACGATGGTCAGGCGGCGGTAGTTCTTCATCGAAACGAAGTCACCGTCGCCGGCTGTAGTTGCCAGCGCGGCCGGCGGGCAGCCGACCACGAACTTGCACTGCTCGGCAAGCGCGGCGTTGAGAGATGCACTCATGATGTGTTTCCTTCAGATGTGAAGAAAGCCCCGCAGGGCGATGCCTTGCAGGGCTTGCGGATCAGTGGTTCAGCGGGCTTCCAACTTGATGAAGTGCGACAGCGTGTTGCTGCCGCTCTTGCGCGCGATGGCGGCCGACAGCCAGGGCTGACCGTTCATGCGCATCACGAACCGGAAGGCCGTGGCGTTCTGGTCAAACCACAGGTGAATCGACGTGTCGCTGCGCAGCGCGCCCTTGACGACCGTCAGGTACTTCGACAGGTCGGCGAGGATGATGTCGCCAGCGTCGCCGACAGTCGGGCAAGCCTCGGTCACCACGATTGGGCGGCCGAGGATCGTGCCCGAAGGGGCGCCGCTCTGCAGTTGCCCAGGACCCATGTACAGGGCGCCAGCACCCACGTTTGTGGTCGTGCCGTCAGTCACCGCGAAACCCAGTTGATAGATGCTCGGCAGGCAGTCCTGGTTGACCAGCCACACAGCGGTGCGCTGGCTGGCAGCCGGCAGGCGGGACCACATCGTCACGACGTTCTTCGCGTGGATGGTGTCCGCGACCTGGCTGCCGATCTTGCCGACCTGCACGGTGCACGCGGCGTTCAGGATGCCCAGCGGCTGGCCAGCGCCGGTGCCGTTGACGATCGCATCGTTCACCTTGAACGCCATCTTCTCGCCGGCCTTGCGGGTGACGTAGCCAGCCATTGCCGGCGCGTCCTCCAGCAGCTCGTCGGTCACTGGCACCAGTGCGGTCAGGCGGTGCAGCTTGATCGTCACATCGCGCAGCTGCGGCTTCGACTGCGTCACGGTCGACGCCTCGCCATCCCAATAGGTTTGGATGCCGCCGCTCGACTGCCAGGCGGTCGACTCGTCGGTGGGGAAAGTGATGCTGTTGCCGGCCACCGTCTGCTGGTCGGTGCGGCTCAGCAGCGAGTCCTCGCCCTCGACCATGCGCATGATCTCCGAGCGCCACTCTGGCGGCACCGCGAAGCCGCCGTCAGCGCCGACGCCTTCGGAGCCGTAGGTGCTCAGCGCCGCGTTCTGCACGAGGCGCTGGTCCATGTTGCCGGGGTTGAGCACAGCACCGCGCACCGCGATCGCGAACTCGCCCATGTCGCGGAAGCCCCAGCGCTGGCGCTCCTCCATCGTCGACAGGCGGGTGTTGCGCAGGCCGTCGCGCGGCGCGGGCTGCTGCTGCGGCATGGCGTTCTGCACGATCGCGGCCGGGGCCGCAGCGGCGATCGGGTTGGGCGCTGCGGCACGCGGCTGCGGCACGCCGAGGCGGTCTTCCTGCGCCAAGATGCGCTCGCGGCGGGCGATCGAGGCTTCGACTTCCTCGAACTCGCGCATGCACGCGTCCAGTTCCTTCGCCTCGTCGGTCGTCAGGTCGCGCTTCTCGGCGTCGGCCTTGGCCTGGATCGCCTTGCTGGTCTCGTGCAGCTCGCCGAGGCGGGCCTTCAGCGAGTCGATGGTGGTGCCGTCATTAACGACGATCGCAGCACCCGCCATCGCGGCGAGCGCAGCCATGCGGAGCGCTGTTTGCTCCAAGCGGTTGCTTTGCATTTCAGGTTCCTTCAGAAAAGAAGAAGCCCGCCGGGTGGCGGGCTGGTTTGTCCGGCTGAGCCGGGGTTCAGGTGAGGCGGGACGCCAGGCGGCGCCCCTGCTCCTCGATGGCCAGGCGGCGCACGTCAAGCTCGCCCTGCTGGGCCGAGCCCTGCAGGCGGCGCTTCAGCGCGTCTGGGACGTTGCGGAAGTCGTTCATCAGGCCGAAGCACGCGGTGACGGCGGTCTCGCGCGTCACCGAGTTGGCGAATCCGTGCTGCACGGCGGCCTCGGCGCCAAACCACGTTTCGGCGTCCATCCAGGCCGCCAGCTGGTCTGCCTTGTTGCCGGTGCGATCCTGGTACGTGGTGACAAGATTTCCCTTGATGCTCTTCAGCAGGTCCGCGACGCGCAGCATTTCGCTCTCGTCGCCGGCCGCGAAGCCGCGCGGGTTGTGGATCATCAGCTGCGCGTTCTTGGCGATGCGGATTTCGTCGCCGGCCATGGCGATGATGCTGGCGATGCTGGCGGCGACACCGTCGACATCGACTTCGAGCCGAGCCGGGTGCTGCGCCAGCATGTTGTATATGGCGAAGCCGTCGAACACGTCGCCGCCTGGCGAGTTGATGTGCAGGTTGATGACACTGACCTTGCCGAGCGCAGACAGATCCTTCTGAAAAGACTTTGCGCTCACACCGTCGCCGAAGAATGTAGCTCCGACCTGGTCGTACAGCCAGATCTCGCCACGGTTGCCTTTAGCCTGGAATCGAACAGTCATGCTTGCCTCTGCTGGCGCCACCAGTCGAGGGCGGCGCGTCGGATGACGTTGGTGGGTTGTGCCGGCTCTTCCGGCGTCTCTTCCGGCTCGGCAGCAGGAACAGGCTTCGCCGGCTCGGGATCGGCGATCAGGCGCTCCAGCGTGGTCTGGTTCAGCTGCACAAGGTGCGCGTCGCCCGCCGGGCCGATGCCGTTCATCTCTTCGAGCGCAAGAACGTCGTTGACCGACATGGCGCCGATCTGGGTCATCGTCTTGTAGAACTCGGCCCGGCTCTTGGCGTCGCCGCGCATGATGGCGTTGACCATCAGCTTCGTGTACACGCGGCCCTGCGCGCGCGGGCTGAACAGCTTGACGTTGACCTCTTGCTCAAGCCGCGTCGCCCAGGGGACGATGGCGTCGGTCACAAACTCGATGCCCTGGTGCTCGATGTTGTTGTTGGTCGAACGGGACAGGTCGGCGATCTTGTGCGGCGGAACACCGAGCCAGCGCGCGGCCGCGGTGATCGACAGGGCGCGCGACTCGACGAACTGCGCGTCGCTCAGCGGCATGGCCGGGTTTTGGTACTTCGACCCCTGCGGGACAACGCGCGTCTTGAACGCCTTGGCGGGCCCTTGGTGCACGCCGTTCAGATAGGACTCCATGTCCGCGATCTGCTGCTTGTTCATGGTCGCGCCGACTTCGACGGTGCCGCCGAAAGCCGTGCCGTTCGCGTAGAACGCCTGACCGAACGTGTCTTGCGCGATGCCGATGCCGATGGAGCGGCGCGCCATCTGGACGATCGAATAACCGACGAGGCCGTCGAAGCCGAGGCCGTGCACATGCAGCACCTGGCTGGGCTCAAGAATGACGGTGCGGCCGTCAGGCTGCGTCACTCGATACCGCAGCGCGCCGGTGCTCTCGTCGCGCTCCGGGAACACGCGATCTGGGGTCATGAGCCACAGAGCTGTCGGGCGGCCCGCCAGATCCTTCTGGATCTCGGCATAGCCGTTGCCCCAGTTCAGCACGTGCGCCATGAGCGCTTCGCGGAACGAAACGGCCGTCATTTCCGGGTTCGGCTGGTTGTTCAGCATCCAGGAGACGCCGCCTTCAATGGGTGTGCGGCCTTTCGCCGTGCGTTCGAACACGCCCCACGGCAGCGTGGCGACGGTGCGGGAAATCACCGACACGCAGGCCCACCACTCGGGCAACGTCATCGCAGTGTCTTCCGTCACCAGCACGCCGCCCTGGTGCTGCGGGATGTACACGCGTGGCTCGCCGGGGCGACTGCGGAACAGCGCCACGAAACGGTCGATGATGTTCATGTGGTTGCCAGTTCATCGGCGCGCTCGGCGAGCTTGTCGCCGATGAACGCCAGGTAGCCGACAGGTGATGCGGCGTTGGGATTCCGCCCCATCAACTCCACCGCGTTGAACAGCGACATCAGCGGGTCGATCTTGGCGCTGCCGCTGGCCTGCTTCGTGATGAGCACGCTGTTCGCGCGCGTCTCGACCTTGGCATTGCCGACGCACCAGTCGGTCATCGGCTGGTCGGCGTGCTTCAGGGTTTCGCTCGACAGGTACAGCTCGGTCGACTTGATCGACGACCCAAGACGCCACCCCTGGCTCACGGAACAGATGGCGTCGTCGGGATAGCCTGCCGCGTTCAGCGCGTCCAGCGTCTGTTTGATGCACGCCGAGTCAACGCCGATGGCCTTGCGCTTGCCATCGTCGAGCGCGCCCAGTTTGCCGGCCTCGTCGATGCGCTGGATCAGCGCGACGACTTGCGCCGCGGCATCTTCGATCTTCGCCACGATGACCAAGTCGCCATCCTTCACGAAATCGAGCAGGCGCTCGGAGATGTCCTTGCGGCGCTCCAAGACGATGGGCAAGGCGTAGGCGCGCGACCAGGCCAGCAGTTCGCCGCTGGCGGTGTCTTTGCCCAGCGCGCTGACGCCGTACAGGTCATCGTTGCCGCCGCCGTCGATGCCGACGGTGATCACGTCGCAGCGCTCGAGCATGCTGTCCAGGGTGATGGACGCATCGGCCTGCGCTTCCCAGAAGTCGGCGCCGGCCCAGCGGTTGGACATCAGCGCCAGGCCGATCTGCACGTTCAGGTGCTGCGACGCCCAGGCGCGCAACTCCGCTTCGCTGGTGTCCTTGGCGGTTTCGAACTCTTCTTCCAAGCGGTCCAGCGAGATCGAGCGGCCGAGGTTCGGCGTGACCATCGACCAGTTCTCCGGGTCGGTCCATTGCTCCCTGTCCTTCTGCATATCGCTCGGGAACTCGAAGAGCACCGGCAGCATGACGCCCTTGCGCTTGCCGTCGCGGATGTCGCGGGCCTTGGTCAGCTCGGCGGCGAACACGCCGGAAGGCGCGTCTTCGCTCTGCGTGGTGATGAACGCCAGGAACGCCTCTTCGAAGGGCAGCATGCCGCCGCGCAGCTGGCGGATGGCGCGGTCGGCCTTCGCCATCGAGGCCACCACGTGCAGCTCGTCGATCAGCGCGCCGCCCGACACCTTCTGTCCGGTCAGCACCTTCGGGTCGAAGGTCATGATCTCCAGGGATGCGCCGGTCTGCCGGTGCACCACGGTCTTCTTGTGGTCGCGGGTGTGGAAGAGCTTCTTCAGCACCTCGTCGAGCTCAATGGAGCCGACGACTGCCTCGTAGGCTTTCTCTGCCACGTCCTGCACCGGTGCGGTCAGGATGAAGGTGGCGTCTGGCCGCACGTTGATCAGCAGCGCCGTGAGCATCAGCAGCGCGCCGTTGGTGGTCTTGCTGTTCTTCTTCGGGACCAGCAGCAGCAGCTCTCGGATCATGCGGCGCCGGGTGGCGCGGTTGAAGCTGCCGAAGAACACGCGCACCAGGTCGAGGAACCAATCTCCGCAGGCCTCGGCCATCGTCGGCGTGCCGGGCACGTCGTGCAGGCGCAGCTTCTTGAAGATGGACACCGCCCGCTCACCCTCGGCGGTGTAGATCGGCAGGTCCGGCAGCAACGAACGGCCAGACTTCAGGCGCTCGATCCAGTCCGGGCAGCTGAGATCCCAGGCGGCGGTCATTGCAGCGGGGTGGGCAGCAGAGCGCCCCATTCGGTGCCGGCCGGCGCGGTCAACGCGTCAGCCTGGGCCTGTTCCTTCTTGCCCAGCGGGGCGGCCTTCTGCGCGGCCGGCGCCGCTGGTGTTTCGGCTGGCGCGTCAGGCCGCAGCGGCGGCGCGGCCATCTGCGGCTCGACGGCCAGGTAGGCCTTGGCGGCACCGCTGTTCCCTCGCTTGGCCGCAGCGTGCAGGCCCTGGTAGACCTCCATGCGGCGTTCCAGCGCACCCTTCGACAGCTCGGCCTCATAGTGCTTGGCCAGGGTGTCGCGGTCGATCCCGATGGCGATGGCGATCTCTTCGCGCGTCATTCCGGCGCCGGCGGCCACCGAAACCCGGCGCCGCTGCGCAGCCGTCGGGGCATGCGGCGGCCGACCCCGGGGCTTTTTCGCTCCGGCGGTCGTGGCTTTTGTCGGCATGGATCAGTCGTCTGGCCGCGTTTTCACCGGCCAGGAAAAAAACCTACGAATGGG
>JADFDL010000298.1 GCA_018262875.1 Rhodocyclaceae bacterium
ATCAGGCTGCGCGTCAGGATGTTGGCGCCTTCCACGGTGATCGCCACCGGTATCTGCTGGTAGGCGCGGCCGAGGAAGTTCGACGGGCCGAGGCAGATGCCCTTGCCGCCGAGGATGTCCATGCCGTCGTTGATCGACTCGCGCGCACGCTCGGTGACGTGGTACTTGACGATGGCGGAGACCACCGAGGGCTTCTCGCCGAGGTCGATCGAGCCGGCGGTCAGGACGCGGGCGGCGTCGCACAGGTAGAGGTTGCCGCCCATGCGCGCCAGCGGCTCCTGGATGCCTTCGAACTTGCCGATGGCGGTCTTGAACTGGCTGCGCACGCGGGCATAGCCGCCGACGGTGCGCACCGCCAGCTTCTGCATGCCGGTGTTGGAGGCCGGCAGCGAGATCGAGCGGCCGGCGGCGAGGCACTCCATCAGCATGCGCCAGCCCTGGCCGGCCATCTTCGGCCCGCCGATGATGAAGTCGAGCGGCATGAAGACATCCTTGCCGCGCGTCGGCCCGTTGTGCCAGGCGGCGTTGAGCGGGAAGTGGCGGCGGCCGGTCTCGACACCGGGATGGCTGGCCGGCACCAGCGCGCAGGTGATGCCGATATCTTCGGTTTCGCCGAGCAGATGCTCAGGGTCGAACAGGCGGATGGCCAGACCGACCACCGTGGCGACCGGCGCCAGGGTGATGTAGCGCTTGTCCCAGGTGACGCGCATGCCGACGACGTCCTTGCCCTGCCACATGCCGCGGCAGACGATGCCCTGGTCGGGAATCGAGGCGGCGTCCGAGCCGGCCCACGGGCTGGTCAGCGCGAAGCAGGGAATGTCGAGGCCCTTGGCGAGGCGCGGCAGGTAGTGGTTCTTCTGCTCGTCGGTGCCGTAGTGCAGCAGCAGCTCGGCCGGGCCGAGGGAGTTCGGCACCATCACCGACACCGCCGTGGCGGCGCAGCGGGTCGACAGCTTCGTCACCACCTGCGAGTGCGCGTAGGCGGAGAAGCCGACGCCGCCGTACTGCTTCGGAATGATCATGCCGAGGAAGCCCTTTTCCTTCATGTATTGCCAGGCTTGCGGCGAGAGGTCGTGGTCGTAGTGCGAAGAGACCCAGTCGTCGGAGAGGCGGCACAGTTCCGCGGTCTCGTTGTCGAGGAAGGACTGCTCCTCGGCGGTGAGCTTCGGCTGCGGGTAGGCGAGCAGCTTGTTCCAGTCGGGACGGCCGTGGAACAGCTCGCCTTCCCACCAGACGCTGCCGGCCTCGAGGGCCTCCTTTTCCGTCTGCGACATCTGCGGCAGCATCCTGCGGTAGACGGCGAAAAGCGACCGCGTGACGAGCGCGCGGCGCAGCGGCCGGATGGCGAAGAGCGCCACGAGGGCGGCCAGCGGCAATGCAATCAACAAGGTCCAGCTCATGTCGTGCTCCTTTCACTCGCCCGGCGTGCGTGCCGCCGGAATTTGCTGCTGAAAAGTCAGTCTGCGCAGGACGGCGTGCGGGTATCAGGCCGCCTTGCGCGGGTTCTTCTCTTTCGTTTTGACCGCCTGCCCGGCCAGCGGCGCGCGCAGGCCGCCGAGCAGGAAGGGCATCAGGCGGCGCGCCAGCGCCTCCGGGTCCTTCTCGTCCAGCTCGTACTCGGCGACGAGCTGCAGGGCGTCGGTGCCGGCGATGGCATACGACATGGCGCCGAGCATGAAATGGAAGCGCCAGAGGATTTCCTCCGGCGGCACGTCGGGCAGCGAGCGGAACAGCGCCTGCTTGAAGCGCGGCACCACGGCGGCGTATTCGTCGGCGAGGAACTGGCGCACGAAGGCCGACGGTTCGGTGTAGGTGCGGCCGAGCAGGCGCATGAAGGTGTGGCCGCCGTGCTCGGTGTCGGCCGCCATGCGCAGCGAGACGCCGAAGAAAGCCTCGACGATCTGGTGGGCTTTCAGCGGCGCGCCGCGGGCCTCCTGCTCGAAGCGCTCCAGCGCGTTCAGGCGCGCCTCGTTGAGCCAGGTCAGGCGGCGGCGGAAGACTTCCTGGATGAGGGCCTCCTTGCTGCCGAAGTGGTAATTGACCGAAGCCAGGTTCACCCCGGCGCGGCCGGTGATCATGCGCATCGAGGTGGCCTCGAAGCCGTGCTCGACGAACAGGGCTTCGGCGGCATCGAGGATGCGCTCGCGGGTGTCGGGAGACTGCTTGGCTTCCGTCAGGCTCATAAAGAGAACGCTCGTTTCAAACAGTTGTTTGAATGATACGTTCGTTTCGGGGGATGTCAAGCCCGGGATTAGGCGCGGTTGCCTAAGTGCCGCGTCCATGCGCATAAGTAATTTAGAATTGAGTGATGCGCCGCACCTATACCGCACGAGCCCTGCCCGCCCCGGACGCCGGCCAACGCCGCGACTGGCAGACCATCCGCAGCCTGATCCCCTATATCTGGGCCTACCGCGGCCGCGTGCTGCTCGCGCTGGCCTGCCTGATCGCCGCCAAGATGGCCAACGTCGGCGTGCCGCTGATCTTCAAGGAGATCGTCGACACCTTCACCGCCGAGCGGGCGGCCCTGGTCGCGCCGCTCGCCCTGGTCGCCGCCTACGGCCTGCTGCGCTTCTCGATGTCGCTGTTCACCGAGCTGCGCGAACTGCTCTTCGCCCGCGTCACCCAGCAGGCAGTGCGCAGCATCGCCCTGCAGGTGTTCCGCCACCTGCACGCGCTCTCGCTGCGCTTCCACCTCGAGCGGCAGACCGGCGGCCTGACGCGCGACATCGAGCGCGGCACACGCTCCATCGGCACGCTGATCAGCTACACCATTTACAGCATTCTGCCGACGCTGGTCGAAGTCGGGCTGGTGATCGGCATCCTGGCGACGCGCTACGAAGCGAGCTTCGCCTGGATCACC
>JADFDL010000299.1 GCA_018262875.1 Rhodocyclaceae bacterium
ACTACGCCAGGCAGGCGGTGCACCAGGCCAGCGTAAACCTCGCTGCGCGCCCGGCGCCGGCCGGAGAGGTGACGGTGGTGCTGGGCAGCGGCTGGCCGGGCATCCTGCTGCACGAGGCGATCGGCCATGGCTTGGAAGGCGACTTCAACCGCAAGGGCAGTTCGGCCTTCGCCGGGCGCATCGGCGAGCGCGTCGCCGCCGCAGGCGTCACCGTGATCGACGACGGCACGATGCCCGACCGGCGCGGCTCGCTGTCCATCGACGACGAGGGCAACCCGACGCAGCGCACCGTGCTGATCGAGGACGGCATCCTCGTCGGCTACCTGCAGGATTCGCTCAACGCGCGCCTGATGGGCGTGGCGGTCACCGGCAACGGCCGCCGCGAGTCCTTCGCCCACCTGCCGCTGCCGCGCATGACCAACACCTGCATGCTCAACGGCGATCGCGATCCGCAGGAGATCATCGCCTCGGTGAAGAAGGGGCTCTACGCCGCCAACTTCGGCGGCGGCCAGGTGGACATCACCAGCGGCAAGTTCGTCTTCTCCGCCGCCGAGGCCTACCTGATCGAGAATGGGAAAATAACTCATCCGGTGAAGGGCGCGACCCTGATCGGCAACGGCCCGGACGCCCTGACGCGCGTCTCCATGATCGGCAACGACATGGCGCTCGATCCGGGGGTTGGCACCTGCGGCAAAGAGGGCCAGAGCGTGCCGGTCGGGGTGGGACAGCCTACGTTGCGGATCGACGGGCTGACGGTGGGCGGCACCGGCTGAGGCCTGCTGGCGACCTAACAATATTGATTAATGTCAAACCATAAGCCGAGCCGCCTATTTATAGTCAGCCTCTTTGCACTGCGGCTGCGGCCCTGAATCCGCTGCGGCATTTGGAGGTGACATGAAACGGCTATTTGCACTGCTCGGTCTGGTCTTCGCCGTGCTCATCGATGCGGCGGGCAATCCGGCCCAGGCCCAGATCGCCAACATCAACGACGCCATCAACAAGGCCGGTTCGCTGCGCTACACCGCGAACCGCCTGGCCAAGGTCTACTTCCAGATCGGCATGGGCGTCGAGGTCGACCGCTCGCGGCGCATTCTCGACAGCCAGGTCGCCATGTACGACCGTCGCGTGGTGGAGCTGAAGAACTACTCGCCGACGCCCGAGATCAAGGCAACCTACCTCGCCCTGGAAAAGGCCTGGGGCGACTACAAGGATCTTCTTGTCGGCGCCAAGCCCAATCAGGAAGCCGGGCGCAGAATGATCGAAGTCAGCGAGGAGGTCGTCACGATCGCCAACAAGGCGACCGGACAGCTCGCTGCCCACTCGGGCACCGCCTCGGGCAAGCTGGTGAACATCTCGGGCCGCCAGCGCATGCTCTCCCAGCGCATTGCCAAGTACGCGCAGGCCATGGCCTGGGGCGTGGCGCCTGCCGATGCGCGAGACGAGATCGCCAAGTCCAGGGCGGAGTTCGTGCAGATGCTCGGCGAGCTGACGTCGGCGCCGATCAACACCCAGCAGATCAAGGACGAACTGGAACTCGGCAAGCAGCAGTGGATGTTTTTCGATGCCGCGCTGACGGGGCGCGGCGACAAGAAGGCCAACAGCACCAATCTGGCCACCACCAGCGAGCGCATCCTCGAGGTGATGGACAATGTGACCGGGATGTACGAAAAGCTGCTGAAGTGATGCGAAGCGTCCGATGAAGGAAAAGCCGGGCGTGCCCCGGCTTTTTTGCGTTAAAATGCAAGACCTTAGTCACATGCAGCGCGGTCGAACATGAACGCCCCGATCAAGTCGAACAAGCCGAACATCGCCTCCGTCTCCCCCGGCCCCAAGGGCGGCCTCGCCTATCCGCGCGCCGTCACCGACGACGTGCGCATCCGCGACATCATCGAAGTGGCGCCGCCATCGCACCTGCTGCGCGAGTTTCCGCCGACGACGAAGGCGGTGGAAACCACTTTCAATGCGCGCCAGGCCATCCACCGCATCCTGCACGGCGCCGACGATCGCCTGCTGGTGATCATCGGCCCCTGCTCGGTGCACGATTTCGACGCCGCCGTCGAGTACGCCACGCGCCTGAAGGCCGAGGCGGATCGCCTCGCCGGGGATTTGCTGGTGGTGATGCGCGTCTATTTCGAGAAGCCGCGCACCACCGTGGGCTGGAAGGGACTGATCAACGATCCGCGCCTGGACGGTAGCTTCAAGATCAACGAGGGCCTGCGCATCGCCCGCCACCTGCTGGTCGATCTCAACGAGATGGGCCTGCCGGCGGGCACCGAGTTTCTCGACATGATCACGCCGCAGTACATCGCCGACCTGGTGAGCTGGGGCGCCATCGGCGCGCGCACCACCGAATCGCAGGTGCACCGCGAGCTGGCTTCCGGCATGTCCTGCCCGATGGGCTTCAAGAACGGCACCGACGGCAGCATCAGGATCGCGGTGGATGCCATCCGCACTTCGCAGCATCCGCACCACTTCCTCTCGGTGACCAAGTCCGGCCATTCGGCCATCGTCTCCACCAACGGCAATGAAGACTGCCATGTCATCCTGCGCGGCGGCAGGGAGCCGAACTTCGACGCGGCCAGCGTGGACAAGGCGTGCAAGGAACTCGGCTCAGCGGGACTCGCCGCGCGCGTCATGGTCGATTTCTCGCACGGCAACAGCCGCAAGGATTTCAAGCGCCAGATGGAAGCCGCGCGCGATGCTGCCGGCCAACTGGCGGCGGGCGAGGACCGTCTCTTCGGCGTCATGGTCGAGTCTCACCTCAAGGAGGGCCGCCAGGACCTGGTGCCGGGCAAGCCGCTCGATTACGGCAAGAGCATCACCGACGCCTGCCTC
>JADFDL010000300.1 GCA_018262875.1 Rhodocyclaceae bacterium
TCGAGGTCGTCGTCGGCGCACTCTTCGTGCTGGCGCTCACCCTTGGCGGCGGCCTGCAGGCGCTGCATGCGGCATGGACGGCGCTCGGCCTCGAGGGCCTGGCGCACGGCTTGGCTTTCATCGCCGGCCTCGTGGTGCTGAGTTCGGCAGTCGACCTGCCGTTTTCGCTCTACCGCAGCTTCGTCGTCGAGGAGCGCTTCGGCTTCAACAAGATGACCTTGCGCCTGTTCGCCATCGATCTCGCCAAGGGCGCGCTACTCGGCGCGCTGATCGGCCTGCCGGTGCTCGCTGCGGTGCTCTGGCTGATGGAGAAGATGGGCGAATTCTGGTGGCTCTACGTCTGGCTGTTCTGGCTCGGCTTCAACCTGCTGGCGCTGCTCATCTATCCCACCGCGATCGCGCCGCTTTTCAACAAGTTCACCCCGCTTGCCGACGACACCCTGCGCAACCGCATCGAGGCGCTGCTGGCACGCTGCGGCTTCCGCTCCGGCGGGCTTTTCGTCATGGATGGCTCGAAGCGCAGCGCCCACGGCAACGCCTACTTCACCGGCTTCGGCCAGGCCAAGCGCATCGTCTTCTTCGATACCCTGCTGGAGAGGCTCTCCCCCGCCGAAATCGAGGCCGTGCTGGCGCATGAGCTCGGCCACTACAAGCGCCGCCACGTCTGGAAGCGCATCGGCGTGCTGGCGCTGGCGAGCTTCGCCTTCCTCTGGCTGCTCGGCGGCCTGATCGACGCACCGTGGTTCTACGAAGGGCTGGGCATGACGTCGCGCGGCACTGCACCGGCGCTGGTGCTCTTCTCGCTGGCTATCCCGGTGTTCACCTTCCCGCTGGCACCGCTGATGAGCGCCTTCTCGCGCCGTCATGAGTACGAGGCCGACGCCTACGCCGCGCAGCAGACCGGCGCCGGCGATCTTGTCGCCGCTCTGGTCAAGCTCTATCGCGACAATGCCGCCACGCTGACGCCCGATCCGCTCTACTCCGCGTTTTACGACTCTCACCCCCCCGCGGCAGCGCGCATCGCACAATTAAAAGGCGCATAGGAGAAGCATCAACATGACCCTGCCCGAACTCGCCGCCGGCAAATGCACGCCACACTCCGGCCCCGGGCACAGGCTCGATGCGGCGCGCAGCGCCGAGTTGCTGCGCCTGCTACCGGGCTGGGAAAACGCCGGGAATGAAATCGCCAGGACGTACAGCTTCAACCATTACGCGGAAATGCTGGATTTCGTGCATGAGGTTGCCGGCATCGCCGAGCGCGAAGACCACCACCCCGACATCGCTTTCGGCTACAACCGCTGCCGCGTCGCCTGGTCGACCCACTCGGTCGGCGGTCTGTCCATGAACGACTTCATCTGCGCCGCGAAAGTCGAAGCGCTGCTCAGCTCTTGAAGACAAAAACCCCTGGGCTGATCGTCGCCGCATTCGGCCGGCAGTACGAGATCGCGCTCGCCGACGGTTCCACCGCGCTGTGCTACACGCGCGGCAAGAAAAGCAACGTCGCCTGCGGCGACCGCGTCGCGGTGCAGCTCAATGCCCCCGACCAGGGCGTCATCGATTCGATCGAGCCGCGCAACACCCTGCTCTACCGCAGCGACGCCTTCCGCGAGAAGCTCTTCGCCGCCAACGCCACGCAGGCCGTCGTCGTCGTCGCTGCCGAGCCGGGTTTCAGCGGCGAGTTGGTAACGCGCTGCATCGTCGCCGCCGAACAACAGCACATGCGCGTGGTCCTGGTGCTGAACAAGACCGACCTCGCCGACAAGGCCGCAGCCGCGCGCGCGCAACTGGCGCCCTTTCGCACTCTCGGCTACACGGTGGTGGAACTGTCCGCGAAGCAGGATGCCGAAGCCCTGCGTCCGCTGCTCGCCGGCCAGACGAGCGTGCTGGTGGGACAAAGCGGCATGGGTAAGTCCACCCTCATCAACGCCCTGCTGCCCGAAGCCAAAGCCGCGACGCGCGAGATTTCCGAGGCACTCGATTCCGGCAAGCACACCACCACCCACACCCGGCTCTATCGCCTCGACGCAAACAGCGCCCTCATCGACAGCCCCGGCATGCAGGAATTCGGCCTGTCCCATCTCACCCGCGCCGAACTCGAACAGGGATTCGTCGAGTTCCATCCCCATCTCGACAAATGCCGCTTCCGCGACTGCCGCCACGACCGCGAGCCGGACTGCGCCTTGCGCGCCGCGGTAGCCGCCGGCAGCATCAGCCCGCGCCGGCTCGATCAGTTCCACGCGCTGTGCGCTTCCTGCGGGAAGTAGCCAAAAGTCAGTCGCTGCGGTACGGCGGCGAAACCGCTACACTCGGTCCAGCATGGAAAATCTTCTCTACTGGATCGGTCTGGCTGCCGTCGCGGTGAACGCCCTGACCGGCGTGCTCGATGCCGGCCGCAAGCAGATGGACCTCGTCGGCGTGGTCATGGTGGGCAGCGCCACGGCGCTGGGCGGCGGCACGGTGCGCGACCTCCTGCTCGACCGCCAGGTGTTCTGGATCGGCGACCAGACCTACCTCATCGTCGCCCTGGCGACGACGCTTGTCGTCTTCTTCGCCGTGCGCGGCCTGCGCCTGCCGCCTCGCCTGTTCCTGATCCCGGATGCGGTCGGCCTGGCGCTGTTCACCGTTGTCGGCACGCAGGTCGCGCTGGAATGGCAGGCGCCCTGGCTGGTGGCGAGCCTGCTCGGCGTCATCACCGGCGTGGTCGGCGGCGTGCTGCGCGACGTGCTCTGCAACGATGTGCCGCTGGTGTTCGTGCGCGGCGAACTCTACGCTTCGGCCGCCTGGCTCGGCGCGCTGGCGCTGATCGGCCTGCAGGCGCTCGGCGTCTCTC
>JADFDL010000301.1 GCA_018262875.1 Rhodocyclaceae bacterium
ACTGGCGCGGGTCGATGTGCGCCTCCTTGCCGTCGGCCGCTGCCTTGGCGAGTTGGTTGGTCAGCCGCCAGGTGTCGACAAAGCCGCGCGGCAACTGGTCCGGGCTGTAGAGGAAATCCGCCAGCGCTAGCCGGGTGCCGGCCGCCAGTACGTGGGCCTGCAACTGGGTGCGCGCCGCCGCGAGCGCGCTGGCGGGCAGGGTGCCGGAGGGAATCGTGAAGCGCGACCAGGCGAGCAGCGGCGCGGCGAACATCGCCACGTCGAACTCGCTGCTGCCAGATCCAAGCACGCCGCCCTCGGCGCGCGCTTCGATCAGGTCGGCCAGCGCGTCGTAGGCGCGGCCGTTGGCGCCGAACAGGTGGTCGAGGGCCACGTTGATCGTGTCCTCGTTGCCGGTGCGCAGCAGCTTGTCGACCGCCTCGGCGAGGCGGTTCTCCCAGAAGGCGTCCTCGATGCGGCTGGCCGAGGCGCCGAGGCCCGTGGCCAGGCGGGCAATCTGCTCGGCGTCGCGATTGAGGGCGCCCCGGCGGGCAAAGCGGCTTCTTTTCATGGCGGGAATCTCTGAATCGGGAGGCGAATTCTACTCCGTAAGCAGGCAGGGAGCGAACGCAAGCTGCCTGGCCATAGTGACAATAAGATTGACAAGACGACAACAAACATGTCAAATCGCCGGCATGAACGTGAAAACGTCTGTGCCGGAGGTCCACGGCCAGCCGCTCCGCCAGGCGATCCTGGCGGTGCGGCGGCTGTTTCACGTCCTCGCCGGGACGGCCGGCCGCGCCCATGCCGACCTCGGCATCACCGCCAGCATGCGGGCGGTGATGGAGACCCTGCACGAGCGCGGCCCGCGAACGGTGCCGCAGGTGGCCCGGGAGCAGGACGTCAGCCGTCAGCACATCCAGGTGGTCGTCAACGGATTGCTCGAGGGCGGGCTGGTCGAATGTCTCGACAACCCCGATCACCTGCGCTCGCCGATCGTGCGTTTGACCGCGGCAGGGTCGAAGACCTGCGAGGCGGTCCGCCGGCGCGAGGCGCGGCTGCTGGCCGAGCTGGCGAAAAAAATTCCCGGAGCCGACCTGAAAGTGACCCTGAAAACCCTGAATGCGATGGAGACGGGGCTGAACCGGCAGGATGTGCGCGCCGGTTCGCGTGTTTGATGTTGCTACAGCGAAAGGAGGTGGAAGATGCGGCGATATGGAAATGTGTTCGGCGTGCTGCTGGTGGGGCTGGCGTCGCTGCTCGGCGTCGCACTGCTGGTTCGGATGGCGTGGAACTGGTCGATTCCTGACGTGTTCGGCTTCGGGCCGATCGCCTTCAGGCATGCGCTGGGTTTCGTGCTGCTCGGCCTGATCTCAGCCGGATTGCTGCGCCTCGGCCGTCATCGCGACGGCTGGCGACACTTCACAGGTCGTTGGTAGAAGCGGGCTTCACCCCGCCCCCGAGCGGGGGCGGGGTGCCTTTTCAGTAGTTGCCGTAGGCGCGGCGCTTGGCGCCTGACGGCGCGTTGCGCTTGTCGCTGCCGGGACGCGCCCCCTCGCGATGGCCGTAACCCGTTTTTTCACCGAAGGACGACTGTTTTTCGCCGAAGGCGGCCTTCCTGTCGCCGAATCCCGCCTTGCGGTCGCCGAAGCTGCTCTTGGCGCCGTAGCCGCCGCCCTTGCCGTAGCCGCCGGCAGGACGCGGCGCGGGTGCGCGGCGCTTGTCGCCGAAGCCCTCGGGGCGCGCCGGGCGCGCCTTCGGCTCGAGACCAGGGATGACGCCGACGTGGATGGCTTGCGCGGTGTAGCGTTCGATGTCGCGGACCTGCCGCTTCTCGAAGTGCGCCGCCAGGCTGATGGCGATGCCTTCGCGTCCGGCGCGGCCGGTGCGGCCGATGCGGTGCACGTAGTCTTCGGCCTGGCGCGGCAGGTCGAAGTTGATGACGTGGCTGATGCCCGGCACGTCGATGCCGCGCGCGGCGACGTCGGTCGCCACCAGCACGCGGGTGCGGCCCTGGCGCAGCCCCAGCAGGGTGCGGTTGCGGTCGCGCTGGTTCATGTCGCCGTGCAGCGCTTCGGCGGCGAAGCCCTCTCCGCGCAGTTGCACGGCGAGGTCGTCGGCGGATTTCTTGGTCGAGGTGAACACCAGCGCCTGGGAGAGCGCGACGTCGCGCAGCAGGTGGTCGAGCAGGCGCGACTTGTGCGAGAAGTCGTCGGCGAAATGGATGCGCTGCTCGATCTTCGCCTTGTTCTCCGGCGCCGTGGCGATCTCGATGCGGCGGGCGTTCTTCGTCACGCGCTGCGCCAGGCGGCCGACGACGCCTTCCAGCGTGGCCGAGAACAGCAGCGTCTGGCGCGTGGCCGGCGTGCGGGCGATGATCGCCTCGATGTCGTCGATGAAGCCCATGTCGAGCATGCGGTCGGCCTCGTCGAGGATCAGCGTTTCCAGGCGCGAGAAGTCGATGCGGCCGCGTTCGAGGTGGTCGATCAGGCGGCCCGGCGTGGCGACGACGACGTCGACAGGCTGCGACAGCAGCTTGGCCTGGACGTGGATGGGCGCGCCGCCGACGACGGAGACGGTGCGCAGGCGCTTGAGGAACTTGCCGTAGGTTTCGGCGGCGCGGGTCACCTGCTGCGCGAGCTCGCGCGTCGGCGTCAGCACCACCACGCGCGGGCCGCGGCCGGGCAGCGCCGAGGGCTGGTCGAGGCGGTGCAGGCAGGGCAGCATGAAGGCGGCGGTCTTGCCGCTGCCGGTTTGCGAGGAGACGAGCAGATCCGTGCCTTCCAGCGCGGCGGGAATCGCCTGCATCTGCACGGCGGTGGGTTCAGTGTAGCCGCTGGCCTCGAT
>JADFDL010000302.1 GCA_018262875.1 Rhodocyclaceae bacterium
TGCAGAAGCTGATGCCGACGCTGGGCATCCCGCGCGAGAACTTCGCCTTCATCTCCGGCATCGGTTGTTCCAGCCGGTTTCCCTACTACATGGAAACCTACGGCATGCACAGCATCCATGGCCGCGCGCCGGCGGTGGCCAGCGGGCTGAAGCTGGCGCGGCCCGAACTGTCGGTGTGGGTGGTGACGGGTGACGGCGACGCGCTGGCCATCGGCGGCAACCATTTCATCCACGCCATGCGACGCAACATCGGCCTGAAGATCCTCCTGCTCAACAACCGCATCTACGGCCTCACCAAGGGGCAGTATTCGCCAACCTCCGAGCTGGGCAAAAAGACCAAGACCACGCCGCATGGCAGCATCGACCGGCCCTTCAGCCCGGTCGCCGTCGCTCTGGGCGCCGGCGCCACCTTCGTCGCCCGCACGGTGGACAGCGACCTCGCGCACATGGCGCAGGTGCTCAGGCGCGCCGCCGAGCACGAGGGCACCGCCTTCGTCGAAATTTTCCAGAACTGCATCGTTTTCAACGACGGCGCCTACGATGCCATCACCGACAAGAGCGTGCGCGACGACGCCCGCCTGATGCTCGAACACGGCAAGCCGCTCCTCTACGGCAAGGAACGCAACCGGGGCATACGCCTGCGCGGCCTCGAGCCGGAGGCGGTGACCGTGGGCGAAAACGGCGTGACGGAAGCGGACCTCGTCGTGCACGACGAAGCCGCGGATCACAGCGGACTGGCCTTCTTCCTCTCGCAATTCGATGCGCCAAAACTACCCGTGCCGCTCGGCGTCTTCCGCGCCGTGAGCGCGCCGGCCTACGAGGACATGAACAACCAACTGCACGCCGACGCCGAGGTGCGCAGGGGGCGCGGCAATCTTGCTGGCCTTTTCAACAGCGGCGATACCTGGACAATCGAGTAAGGAGCGGCAAGAAATGGCTTTGATGATTACCGACGAATGCATCAACTGCGACGTGTGCGAGCCGGAGTGCCCGAACAGCGCCATCTCGCAGGGCGAAGAGACCTATGTCATCGACGCGGCGAAATGCACCGAATGCGTCGGCCACTACGATGAATCGCAATGCATCGCCGTCTGTCCGGTCGACTGCATCGTCGCCGATCCGAATCATGGCGAGAGCAAAGAACAGTTGCACGACAAGTTCCTCAAGCTGACCGCCACGCCGGCCTGACATTCCTTCCTCTCCCTCCCGGGCGGAGAGGGCCGGAGGGTGGGTTCGATCGCGGCCGGCATGCAATAATCGCCAGTCGATACACACCGAGCGAGCCCGACCATGCTTGTCCCCGCATCCGCCTCCGACTACAGGCTGCTGGCGCAGCGGCGCCTGCCGAAAGCCTTCTTCGATTACATCGACGGCGGCGCCTACAATGAGCTGACGCTCGCCGCCAACCGCAACGATCTCGACGCGCTCAAGCTCCACCAGCGCGTCCTGCGCGGGGTCAGCAACATCGACACGTCGACGACCGTGTTCGGCCAGAAGCTGGCGCAACCGGTCGTTCTGGGGCCGGTGGGGCTCGCCGGGCTCTACGCCCGCCGCGGCGAGGTGCAGGCGGCACGCGCGGCGCAGACCGCCGGCGTGCCGTTCTGCCTCAGCACCGTCTCCATCTGTTCCATCGAAGAAGTCAGTGCCGCCAGTACGGCGCCGTTCTGGTTCCAGCTCTACGTCATCCGCGACCGCGGTTTCAGCAGGGAACTGCTCGCCCGCGCCCAGGCCGCCGGCTGCACGACGCTGGTGTTCACTGTCGACCTGCCTGTCTTCGCTACGCGCTATCGCGACGTGAGGAACGGCATGACCGGCGGCGCCGGCCTGTTCGGCCGCCTGGCGAAAACCTGGGACATCGTGCGCCACGCCGGCTGGCTCCTTGACGTGCCCATCGGCGGCAAGCCGCTCACCTTCGGCAATCTTGTCCAGGCCGTGCCTTCGGCGCGAAGCCTTGAGGCAACGAAAGACTGGGTCGACGCCCAGTTCGATCCCGGCGTTACCTGGCACGATCTCGGCTGGCTGCGCGAGAACTGGCAGGGGAATATCGTCATCAAGGGCGTGCTCGATGTTGACGACGCACGTGCCGCCGTCGACGTCGGCGCCAGCGGGTTGATCGTCTCCAATCACGGTGGCCGCCAGCTCGACGGCGCGCCGTCCTCCATCTCCGCGCTGCCACGCATCGCCGAGGCCGTCGGCGATCGCCTGGACATCCTCATGGACGGCGGCATCCGCAGCGGCCAGGACGTCGCCAAGGCGCTTGCCTGCGGCGCCAAAGCCGTCATGCTCGGCCGCCCCTGGGCCTATGGCCTTGCCGCCCGGGGCGAAGCCGGCGTCACCCAAGTCCTCGCCCTTCTCAAACGCGAACTGGAAGTGACCATGACCCTGCTGGGCGTGGAGCGGGTCGGCGATATCGGGGAAGGGGCGCTGGACAAGTAGTGCCCGGGAACCGTCATTCCGGGGCTGCGAAGCGGAACCCGGAATCCAGTGTCTTTGTTCAAACCCGGTCTTTGTTCAAACGCCGCCGGATTCCCGCGTTCGCAGGAACGACGGCAACGGGCCGATATCGTCCACCCGCCGTGCTGCGGCGACTGACTTTCCCGCAAAGAACGATAGAAGGTCAATGACAGATTGACCGGGATCAACTGATACAACCATTCTGCATTGTTCTTGAAAATCTGTATCTGATATAGTTGTCCGCCAACAAAAAAACGGCCTCTGTCACCAGGCCTGTAGCGGCATTACACGACATGATCGATCAAGGAGGACGGTAACGTGAGCAATTCGTCATCGACGAGAGCCGAGGCGCTGTTCCGCCAGGCTGC
>JADFDL010000303.1 GCA_018262875.1 Rhodocyclaceae bacterium
GGCACCTGCGCGGCGGGCAGCCCACCCTGGTTGCCGATCGTGGAGACGACATCCGGCTCGGGACCGGCGTCGAGATCCAGCAACCCGAGCGTCGTCGAACTCATGTACAGCGCCGTGATCGAAGTCAGGCACAACACGACGAGCACGATCCTTCCCACGAGGACATGCAGGCGCTGCGCCAACGATCCGCGCACCGGGCCTGCCAGGTGGCGCCATCCGCCCATGCGCCGCAGCAGCAACACGAGGCCCGAGCACGAGATCAGCGCCATGGCCAACGCCAAGGCCGCCGCACCCCAGCGGCCGGCATCGCCGAGCAGCAGCGAGCGGTGCAGGTTCTTCACCCAGCGCGGCAGCTCAGAAGGGCGATAGCCCGGAAGAGCCCGACCGTCGGCGGGATCAACATAGGATGCCAGCGCCTGCTCGCCATCGAAGCCATAGGCGACGTACGCTCCCGAGGGCAGGCGGCGAATCTCCTCCACGCCCGGCATGGCGCGTTGCACGCGTTCGGCCAGCGCCGCCACCGACAAGCCAGCGGGAACAGGGCTCGCGTGCCGCGCCTGCAGCACCGGATCGGCGGCCAGGAAGGCACCGGTCACGCCCAGCACCAGTGCCAGGCAACCGGCCACCAGGCCCAACCAGCGATGGACGGCTTTCCAGCCCATGTGCGCTGCCTATTTCAGCTGGTAGGTCAGCGACTGGACATACTGCTTGCCGGTCTGGGACTTGCCGACACTCTGCGACGTCAGGGGCATGCGAACGTCCGAAGGGCTGTCGCGCATGTCTTCCGCGGCGGCGTCGATGCGGATTTCGTAGCCCGCGTCGATCAGTGCATCGGCGAGATCTGCCGTTACCTTGAACGTGCGCCCCGCGCCCACGCTGGCACCCGTCACGCCGGCGAGGCGCCTGGCATCGCTGCCTGACAGGCGATTCCAGTCGGTGAGGTGCTTGTAGTACTTGGCCTTGCCGCCCGCCACCCACAGCGTCCGCACGTACGCGCCCTTGGAATCGGTCAGGTACACGGCGAGGTAGGCGCCGTCGCCGCCGTAGTTCTTGAGCTGTGTCGTCAAGGTGAGCTGCCGGCCCTGCGCGAGTGCGGGCAAGGCCAGCGTGCATGCGGCAGCCACAGTGGAAGCGATGAGGGGCCTGGACACGTGTTTCGACATGAGTCTTCTTCCGTCGTACTAGTTGGATGGGCTGCGCGGCGGGGCCGGCGAGGCCTGCTCGCGCTCCCGGCCGTGCTGATGATCCTTGTACTTGATCTTCACGACCTTCAGGGTTTGCGGGTCCACCTTGGCTTTGAAGGCTCGGCCCCGGGAGTCCTTGCCGTGGATTTCATAACAGCCGTCGTCGATCTTGAGACGCTGCACTTCCCAGCCCTGGGCGGCAGCCATCTGGTGTACCGCTTCACGCGATTGCCACTGCTGCACCGGTACCTCGCAGTCGTCGGAGCCCAAGGCGGGCCACGCGGCCAGGTTCAGGGACAGCGCCAGCGCCGGCAACCCGCGGCGCAGGAATGGAAAGCGATTCATGTTGATGCTCCTTCGGGAGTGCACAACCTGCCGTCTTGCGAGCGCATTCGCGCCAAGCCAAATAGAACCGACCTGGACGAAATCTAGGGGCTGCGCTCCCCAATGCAAGTGCGAACGCGCAAAAGATCCCGGCCGAAAGGCGCAAGCGAGCCTGGCGCACCAGCTGAATCGCACTCGTTCTCAGTTGCGATTCATCCCTGCATCGCAAGACCCGGCACCCGGGCGCACTTCTGCGCCAGCCATATCACAAACAATACAACAGGCGCTGCCATCACTCGGGCGGCGCCAGCCTTGACCGCCTTGAATTAGAATGTCGGCGAAGCACTGAACATGAGCGGCCCACCCCACAACATCGTCCAGTTGCGCAAGGTTCGCCAGCGGCGGGCCGAGGGCAAGACCTTGTGCAGCTCCGGCTTTCACAAATGGCAGCCGCTCAGCGATGCGAGGTTCGACGTGAAGCAGGGCAAGCTGGTGACGCCCGAGCGTTGCGCCCGCTGCGGGGAAGAGCGAGTGAAACTGACCTGAGCTCAGTCCGGCTTGCTGGCCTCGGAAGGCTCGCCCTTCACGGCGCGCACGAATTCCTTCCCACCTTCCTTGACCGCCTTGGCGCCGTCCCGCGCCGCATGGCCGACCGCCTTGCCGACCTTCTTGGCTTCCTGCCCGACCTTGCGCGTCGCGCTCCCGACCTCGTGGCCGACCGTCTTGGCGTTGCTCTCGAGCCTGGAGGGCGGCTCATCGCCGGCGAGGCTCGCGCTCGTAGCAAGGCCCGCCACGGCCATCAGCGCGATCGTCAACAAGGGTTTGCGCACAGCGGCTTCTCCGGAACGGCCTAACCCGCTGTATACGCGAAGAATTATCTGGTGGAAAGGGAGGGACTCGAACCCTCGACCCCGGCATTATGAGTGCCGTGCTCTAACCGGCTGAGCTACCTTTCCACAGCGGGCCGGCGATTGTCCGGACCGACCGCCGGGGAGTCAAGATGCTGGATAGATTGATAGTTTTGGACCCGGGCAGCGCCCTGACGCTGCAGGGGCAGATCCGCCAGCGGATCATCGACAACATCCTCGCGGGCACGTTTGCCCGCGGTCGCCGCCTGCCCTCCTCCCGTGCCCTCGCGCGCCAGCTCGGGGTGGGCCGCAACACCGTGCTGCATGCCATGAACCAGCTGGTCGCCGAGGGGCACCTCGTGGCCCGCGAGCGCAGCGGCATTTATGTCAACGAGCACGCGCTCGCCGGCCGGGTCGGGCGCTCGGGCGCGATTGGGCCGCGGCCGGCGAGTGCC
>JADFDL010000304.1 GCA_018262875.1 Rhodocyclaceae bacterium
TGACACTCCTATTTCGCGCATGGTGCTGACATTGGTCAATCTTATAAGGTCTTCGCCAGTTTCATCGAATACGGCATCTAAACCAGACAAACGTATAAGCGTTCCTTCATTTCCCCACTCAAGTATTCGGCTGGTTATTAGACATGAACGACCATTGATCTGTGCCAATCGCTCAACAGTATCTGGGTAATGAATAGCCATTTTGAGCAGGTTAATCATGGCCTCATCGGGGATCACATCGTCGTTCTCGTACTTGGAGAAAGCCACTGCCCTTGCCCAGCCACACCGCCTTGCGGATGGCCAGCCCCAGGCTTTTCTCGGCCGGCGCTACCTTTAAGGCGTATTCGTTGGCGTCCATGCCCTTCGGAAACTGGATGCGGAAGCACTCGATGCCGGCAGCCAGCAATTTCTCCGAAACCTTGGCGGTGCCGCGCTCGCCGCCCTCGTCCCGGTCGAAGGCGATCAGCACGCGCTCGATCCCATGACGCTTGAAGGCGTCCAGCATTTCATCCGTAAATCCCTCGACGCCATAGGCGCTCGTGACATTGCGGTAGCCGGCGCACCAGAACGTCAGCGCGTCGATCAGCGCTTCGCAGAGAATGATTTCCTTCGACGATTGCAGCGCCGCCAGGTTGAAGATGCCGGCATGGGGGCCGGGCAGATACAAATGCTTGGGCGTGCCGGCGCGCAGGTTGTCCAGAAGCTTGCGGCCATAGATCTCGACGGCCTGCCCGGCTTCGTTGAGGATCGGAATCACCAGGCTGCCGTTAAAGTGCTCGTGACCGGATTCGCGCAGGAGGCCGATGTTTTGCAGGCGGGTGCGAATCTCCGCGCCGGCAACACGATTCTTCTCCGGCAGGCGCAGGCCCAGCGTGCGGTCGGCGAAACCCAGCTTAAACGTGTCGATGACATCGGGATGATCGAGGCCGCGCGCCTTGAGGTATGCCAGGGCGTCGGGGCTTTCCTTGAGGCGGGCGTGATAGTAAGCGATGGTGTCGTCGAGCAGTTTCTGGTCGTCGGCGTCCGTGGCCACGGGTGGCGGCAGGGTGCGCACCGTCGAATGCTTGACGGGCGTGCCGCCAGAAGCGGCTAATGAAGGATCGGCTTTCAGGAGTTCGACAGCATGGCGGAAACTCACGCCGCGCAGCTTCATCACCCAATCGATTGGGCCGCCACCGATGCCGCAGCCGAAGCAGTGCCAGAGATTCTTGGCCGGCGTCACCACCAGGCTGGCCGTGTCGTCCTCGTGGAACGGGCAGCAACCCTGCAAGTCCTTGCCTGACTTCTTGATGGCGATGCCCGACGATTCGACCAGGCGCTGCACGGAGATTTCACTCTTTAGCCGCTCGATTTCTGCTTCGTGGATACGTGCCATAAAACCTCCTTGGGCTAAAAACCTGTCAAGTCGCTTTGTTGTGTCTTTTTATTGTTCCTGTTATGCTACTTTCTGTCAAGGGCTAAAAAAGGAGGATTTACACTCATGGACACCTTAACCATCTTCGTTTTGCCCATGAGCTTTCCCGACCGCCTTGCCGCGCTTCGTAAGGAGAACGGCTTTACACAGCAGCAGATGGCCGACAAGATCGGCATGCACGTTTCCCAACTGAAACGCTACGAGTCGGGCGCGTCTCAACCAACTATTGAGGTATTCCGGCGCATCGCCCTAGCACTGAACGTAAGCGCGGATATGCTGCTTTTCGAGGTAGACGAACGGGGGCCGGATGAGCGGCTGAAACTACAATTCGAGGCCGTGTCGAAACTCGACGAGAAGGAACGCGAGGCGGTGGAAACAATGATTGCCGGGGTACTGCACATGCATGATGCGAAGCGTTGGCAGGCCACCGTCGCAGCATCGACACCAAAGCCGAAACCGAAGCCCAAGACTCATGCGCGTAGCGGGACACGATGATGCCATCGGCCAAGAAAGGCAGACCTCAAGAGTTTTTTCTTAGCCGCTAAACAAGGAAACCCGGCGCGCCGCTGCCACAGCGGAGCAGCCGGGTTTTTTGTTTTTTAGAAAGGAATGCCATGCCGGATTTGATCGACGAGAAGGACGCATTTGCGCAGATTTCGCCTGCGCCGCAGGCGGGTCTGTTTTGCAGAACGGGCGTGCGCTATGAGGTCGCGCTCGATGTCATGGGTTCGATGATTTCGCACTACGCCGAAGCCATCGGGCTGGAGAGCAGCCAGGCCAATCCCGAGGCGGCCGTGGTCGCCCTCTATCAGGTATTGCAGACGGAAATCCGTGACCGGCGCGATGCGCTCGACCCGAAGGATGTTGACGCCATCGAGACGGCCATCGCTCATTACGGCCAACGTGCCAAAGCAGTGTTTTCAGAATCGGCCAACGCCGATCAGAATGCCCGGCGCGCGCATTTTCTGCACGCCAATGCTTCGCTGGCCCTGGAAGGTGTTGTGATGGATTCCGTCGACCGGGCCATTCAGGAGCAGATCGCCATCGGCGCAATTTCCTCCGATGAGGCGGTCGCGCTGCTTCGTCAGATTTCCGCACATTGAGCGGAAACCGGCCCGGCCGTCGCCGGGCCTGATGGGATGGATTTGCGGTTTCAAGCTCCGCCGTCGCGCAGCTTCTGAAGCTGCCTTTTCGCTTTGTCCTGGGCCGCATACAGCTCCTGCGGATCGCGCGATTCAACAATTTTCGTCAACAGGTTTTCAGAGATCAGGATCGACAGAAGCAGTCTGTCAGGGATCACGCTGGTCGGCGCGTTGGTGTTGAATTTCTGACTCAGCGCCGTCATCCGTTCTTCGATGTCGATGGCACTTTCGGCAATCA
>JADFDL010000305.1 GCA_018262875.1 Rhodocyclaceae bacterium
CCATTTCGCCGTAGTGTTGGTTTCCATCGATCCTCCTTGTCGTGATACGTAATCACGGCTTTTATGCCATGTTTCCGTATCGATTGTAGGTGGATCGAAACCGCCCTCAAATAGGGTGGCGTTCTACATATGGAGAGCGGAAAGAATAGGCAACGGGGCGGGAACGCCGTATTGCGGAGACTGACTATTGACGGCCCGGCAGCGCCTTGTCGAGGCCGTTGATCTTCGCGCCAGCGGCCAATCCGCGGCTTTTGAACCAGCCGGCATTCATTTCCAGCGCGAAGCGCACTGGCTTGATGGAGCAGTGGTTGTCGAGCGACTGCGGCTGCATGTCGGCAATCTGCACAATGCGGCCGCCGTCGTCGAGGAAGGCGATGCTGAGGGGAATCAGCGTGTTCTTCATCCAGAAGCACTGCACGCCGGCCTCGGGGAAGACGAACAACATGCCGCGCTGCATGGGCATCGCGGGCCGGTTCATCAGGCCGGTGGCGCGCTCGGCGTTGCTGTTCGCCACCTCGGCCTCGATACGGTGCATGCCGGCGCTGAGTTCAATGGTCGGTGCGGCCAGCGCGGCGGCGCTCGTCAGCAGCAGGAAGAAAACAAGGGGAAGGGATTTCATGAGGGCGAGAGCTTACCAGCTTGGGGCGGCGCCCGGCATGTAGGCGAGCGGCGCCGCTTCGACACGCCGCTGCGGCCGGAGGCGGGACTCGATGTCTTCGCGCGTCCGCCGAGGTTCGCCGAGGCTTTCCGCGAGCAGGTCGCGCAGTTGTTCGCACCAGGCAAAAGTCAGTCTCCCCAGCACGGCGAAGAAGGGCGTCTCGGCGCGCGCGGCGACGCGGGCGGCAAAGTCCGGCAACCAGCGCAGCAGATGCTCGTCGAGCATCGCTGCCAGGCGGCGCAGTTCATCCACCCCGCCTGAGCGCCGCAATGCATGGGCGATAAAAAGCAACTGCAGGACCAGATGGTCGTCCGGCCGTTTGCGCCAGTCCATCGCCGCCAGGCCCGCTTCGGCATAGAGCTTGCGCAATTCGAACATCGGCGCCTGGCAGGCGAGGTGGTCGTCGTCCAGCCACACCGACTCGCAGGGCGAAGCGCCATAGGCCCCGGTGAGGTAGATGGCCGCGTAGTCCGCCGCCAGCAGATCGAGACCGGCCGCACCGGTTTCCGCCAGCGCGGCGGCCATCAGGCGCCAGGCTTCGAGGGATTGCTCACCGGCCGGCAGCAGGCCGAGGTTGGCCGGAAAGCCGACTTCTCGCAGGACGGCAAGCGTCTCGGCCGTCAGCTCGCGGTCGTGCAGGGCCGCGAGGGCTTCGGCATCCTCTGCGAGGGCTTGCGCCAGTTCTTCCGGCAAACTCATACCTTACCTTTGCTGTGCGGGATGAAGACGATCGAAGGGCGTGTCAGCTCCGGATTGGCCATGTTCTTCACCTGCCGCACCGGCTTCTCGTTCGGCCCCAACGCGGTGGTCTTCCAGGTGCCGGCGGCAAGCTGCTCGATCGGGCCGATGTCGAGCACGCGCATCATGCAGGCCATCACGCAATAAGGCTTGCGGCCGGCCTCCAGCTCGTCGATGCACATATTGCACTTCTTGACGATCCGCTCCTTGGGATCCCACTGCGGCGCGCCGTAGGGACAGGCCGCCTCGCAGCGGCGACAGCCGATGCACAGCGTCGAGTCGATATCCACCACGCCGTTGTCCGCCCGCTTCCAGATCGCCCCCGAGGGACAGGCCGGCAGGCAGGCCGGATCCGCGCAGTGGTTGCATGACATGTTGACCTTGTAGGCATACACGTCCGGGAAAGTGCCGCCCTCGACGTACATCACGCGGCGGAAGCGCGGCCCGGCCGCCAGGTCGTTCTTGTCCTTGCAGGCAATCTCGCAGGCGCGGCAGCCGATGCAATCCACGTTGTGGTGGATGAAGCCCAGTTGGGTCTTCGGCTGCACCGGGCGATAGGTCTGCGCAACCTTGCGCTCCAGAGCCTTTTTGACTTCCGCCTTGTCGAGTTTCTTGGCCATATCAGTAATCGCGTCTGAAGACATGAGCGCGCGCGGTCGCCTGCTCGTCCCAGCCCGGCTTGTGCGCCAGCGTCGACTTCTTCACGTTGCACAGGATGGTGTTGTAGGCGAAGGCGCCGGCCGGAGAGGGCTCGTCCAGCGTCAGGAAGTCCGGGTTGCCGGCGCGGTCGACGCCCGCCTTGTCGCGGTCCATCCAGGCGCCCTCGTACACCACCACCACGCCCGGCATGCAGCGCTCGGTGACATAGGCCGGCAGCACGATGCGGCCGCGCGCGTTCCAGGCCTCGGCGATGTCGCCGGTGCGGATGCCGAGGCGCTTCGCATCCGAAGCATTCAGCGTGATCTCCTGCTGGTAGGTCTCGCGCAGCCAGGGGATGTTGTGGAAGATGGAATGGGTGCGCCAGCGCGGATGCGGCGTGATCATGTGGAAGGGATAGACCTTCGCCAGCGGGTGGTTAAGCGACTCGAAGGGCTCGATCCACTTCGGGATGACGGGAATCGGATAACCGTACTGCGTCTTCGTCCAGTCGGTGACTTTGGCCAGAGTCGTCGAGAATATCTCGATCTTGCCGGAGGGCGTCTGGAAGGGCTTGCCCTGCTCGATCTGCTCGCGGAAGGCCACCAGCGGCTGCTTGAACTCGAACTTGTAGACGCCGCGGCGCTTGACCTCCTCCCACGGCATCGTCACGCCCTGGCGCGCCTGCACCTTGTCCTTCCACCAGGCGGCGAGATAGGCCTCGTCTGTGGCGTCCGGATTGTCAAAATAGCCGCGCC
>JADFDL010000306.1 GCA_018262875.1 Rhodocyclaceae bacterium
GGACATCAACAAGGACGGCATCGTGCAGTTGGCGGAAATCACCCTCGGCGGCGACCTGATCGTGCTGGCCACGCCGGAAATCGCCGGCCTGCCCTATGTGATCTCCGGCTTGGTTGCTGCCGGCGGCCTGGCTGCCGCGCTCTCCACTGCCGACGGCCTGCTGCTGACCATCGCCAACGCGCTATCGCACGACGTGTATTACAAGATGATCGACCCGAACGCCCCGACGGTGCGCCGTCTGGCGGTGTCCAAGGGCCTGCTGCTCGTGGTGGCCGTCCTCGCCGCCTACGTCACCAGCCTGAAGCCGGGCGACATCCTGTTCCTGGTCGGTGCGGCCTTCTCGCTGGCGGCCTCGGGCTTCTTCCCGGCCCTGGTCTGCGGCGTGTTCTGGAAGCGCGCCAATACGCTCGGCGCCATCCTCGGCATGTCGTTCGGCCTCGGCGTGTGCATGTACTACATGTACATGACCTACCCGTTCTTCAAGGTCAATGCGCCGCTGTGGTGGGACATCGCCCCGATTTCCTCGGGTCTCTTCGGCATTCCCGCCGGCTTCATCGGCGTGATCATCGGCAGCCTGATCTCGGCCCCGCCGTCGAAGGAAATCCAGGATTTCGTCGACCACGTCCGCTATCCGAACCTGGAAGGCGATATCGACACTTCGGGTCACTAAGAACTACGAGGAGGAGGGGGGAACCCCTTATTGAGCCCGCCGCAAGGCGGGCTCTTTTTTTGAGGGCTTTCAGTTTGCTTTGTCATTCCCGCGGAGGCGGGAATCCATGGGTCCCCGCGTTCCCCGGATCAAGCCCGAGGATGATGGCGGGGACGACAAGACAGATTTATTGGCGCGAGCCCTCAAAAAAACGACGGACTTCTTCCGGAATCAGATGGACGAGGTCAGGGCGCTCGGCATCCTTAACCAGCTTGATGGCATGCTTGGGATCGAAGCCCGCCAGGCGCCCGACGATGGTCTTGACCTGATCGGGCTGGTTGGCATGATGGCAGGCCATGCCCCACTGGTAGAAGCCCTCGGCGTTCATCGGCTGCAGCTCGATGGATTTGGCGAAGGCGGCGGCGGCGGCGGCATGTTCGCCAAGGCGGGCATGGGCCAGGCCCATGCCGTACCAGGCGCGGTCGAGCGAAGGCTTGAGTCTCACCGCCTCGGCGAAGGTGGCGATGGCCTCGCGGGAGCGGCCAGCCTGCCCCAACACGAAGCCGTGGTTGAAACGCGTATCGGCATCATCGGGCGCCAGGCGCAGGGTTTCGACGAACCACTTGTCGGCGACGTCGTACTGTTGCTTGTGCGCGGCGATGGAGGCGAGATGGCGCGCCGCCTGGACGTCGTCGGGCTTCAGGCGATAGGCGGCGGCGTATTCGTTGAAGGCCTGTTCTTCGCGGCCGAAGACATGCAGCAGCCAGCCGCGGGCATAATGTCGCCAGTGTTCGTAATTCATTTGCAACCCTCATTTCGCAAAGGCTGAAAAGATACCATGAGTCACCCCGATCTATTCATCGTTTCCATCCTGCGCGCCCTGGTCGAAGTGGCGCTGCTGGCCCTGATCGGCCAGGGCGCCGTCGGCCTGCTCTCCGGCGCCCGGCGCGCCAAGAATCCGATCTACGTGCTGTTCCAGGTCATCACAAAGCCAGTCATCCGCTTCACGCGCTGGTTCACGCCGAAGGCGATCCTCGACCAGCACATTCCTTTCGTCGCCTTCTTCCTGATGTTCTGGCTGTGGATCCTGCTCGCCTGGGTCAAGGGCCAGTTGTGCGCGCTGAATGGCTTGACGGGCTGCTGATCACAGGCTGGGCTGGAACTTCTCCGGCGCCTGGGACAGCAGCGCCGAGACGGTGAAGCGGCGGCGCGGAAACACCGCCTGCGCCAGGGTGCCGCGTCCGGATGGACTGGGCTTGAGCTGCACGCTGCCCAGATGCAGGTCGGCGATCTCGCGCACGATGGCCAGGCCAAGACCGCTGCCCGGCGCTTCGTTGCCGAGCACGCGATAGAAGCGCTCGAAGACGAGTTCGCTTTCATTGTCGGGGATGCCCGGGCCGTCGTCCTCGATTTCGAGAACGGCAAAATCGCTGGCGCGGGTGCGCACCGTGATGCGGCCGTTTTGCGGCGTGTACTTCACGGCGTTGTCGATCAGGTTGGCACACAGTTCGCGCAACAGCACCGGATTGCCGCTGATCTGCAGCGGCCAGCCGGTTCCCTCGAAGCCGAGGTCGATTTTCTTCTCCCTCGCCGCGGGCACCCATTCCAGCGTAACCTGTCGCGCCAGAGCCTCCAGGTCCACCAATTCGATGGCGTGCGTTTTCTCGTGGCTGGATTCGGCGCGCGCCAGCGCCAGCAACTGGCTGATGAGGTGGGCGGCACGGTCGGTGCTCTCGGCGATCTGCCGCAGCAGGATGCGCATGTTCTCCGGGTCGGTCTCGGTCAGCGCCAGTTCGGTCTGCATCTTCAATCCGGTGAGCGGCGTGCGCATCTGGTGCGCCGCGTCGCCGATGAAGCGCTGCTGCGCCTGCAGGTTCTGCTCCAGCCGCGCCATCATGTCGTTGAAGGCATGGATGACGGGTTTCACCTCTTCCGGCACGCCGGCCGTCGGTATCGGCGAGAGATCGGTCGGCAGGCGGCGGCGGATCATGCGACCCAGCCTGTTCAGTGGCTCGATGCCGCGGCCGAGTCCGATCCAGACCAGCAGCACGGCGAGCGGAATGACGGCGAACTGCGGCAGCGTCACGCCGGAGAGAATTCGGCTCGCCAGAGCGTTGCGCTTGTTGCGCGTC
>JADFDL010000307.1 GCA_018262875.1 Rhodocyclaceae bacterium
AGATAAAGATAGCGAGCGAAATCCTCCACCAATTGCCTGGCCGTCACATGGTCGCCGCGCCAGAGCGGTACCCGGTCCAGTTCCATCCGCAGCCGGGTGGGTGCAAAGCTTGTGAGCAGAAGCTCGTCACTCCGCAACTTCTTGCTGGCCCGCACTGCCAGCGTATCCACGCCGGTCAGCCGCAAGACTTCCCAGGTCAGTGGCGACTGCGGCGTCGTCTGCACAGGCACCAGCAGCCACTGATAGGTTTCGGGCAGCCGTGCGGTCACGGCGCTGTCAGCTGCCGTCTTCTGCATTTCTGCCTGCTTTACCTGATACGGGGAGAGGTCGAGTTGATCCTTCTCGGCAACGATGGATTCCCATGCCAGGAACTTGCGGCCTGCCTCATCCAGGTCTTGCAGCCGCGTCTTGTCCGCTGCGAGGAAAACGAGTGTATTGCGATACAGCCGTGGCGTATTGCCGCGCGTCTCCAGAATGGCCTTGGCGGCTACTTCCGCCGGGTTGTTCGCCTCCTTGCTGTAGGCATAGTCGATACCCAGCACGACCAGGCGTGCATCCAGATCGTCCGGAACATCTTGCCCGCCCTGCGGCATCGGGTGGATGCGCGCAAACTCACCCTTCAGTTCGAGGTTCTTGCGCAGGCGTCGTTCGAGTTCATGCACCAGCTTGTCCGGGTCGCGCTTCAACTGCTCGGCACGGTCATCGGCCAGCTTCGTTACCGTCGGCTGGGTGGAATACCAGTAGCGGGGGCCATCCTGATAGAGGAAAGTCGCGGCGCCGGCCAGACGCCGCAGGGCATCGCCGAACACGGCGGGCGACTCGCCCGGCATGACGCAGCCGAGCTTCACCCGCCGGTCTTCCAGGCCACGATTGGCCGCGTTGCTGATTGGTGCTGAGCCCATATAGATGGTCCGTGCCACGCGTCTGCATGCCGAGAACTTGCCGAGGTTCGGCACCTCGCCGTCGATGGCGAGCGGCAGGGAGTGCGGGCCATCCACGTCTTTCTCGATGATCGGCTTCCACTGATCCGGCAGGTAGCGGGTCAATTCGTCGCGGACCCTCGGTTCGTCGATGGGTATGTTGGCGGGCAGGATCAGCGGATTGCGGTCGCCCCGCTCCCAGAGGCTGTGGATCACTGCTGCCATCAAGCGCAACACGCCACGCGTGCGCTGGAATTTCGCCAAAGTGGACCAGTCGGTATAAAGGCGGTCGAACACCTCGGGGTGGATCGGGTAGGCCGCGCGGATGCGCTTCTCATAGTCGGCGTCGCGGCATTCGGCCGGAAACTCCTGCTGTTGGGTTCGATACATCTCGGCGAACGCGCGCGCCACGACATCGCGCTGCTTGAAGTTTTCCGGGCCGGTCATCGGCTCGAACAGGCGGCGGCGCACGATCTCGAAGCCCTCCTCGGCCGTCGCCGGCGTCCAGGACGACTCCAGCCGACCCACCACGTTGCGCAGGCGTGCCAGGGCCGCGCGGCCGCGTTCGCCGCCCACCTCTTCGTCATCGGCCTGGGCATGGGGCGAAGTGGCGGTATCGGAAGACGGCAGGCTGATGATGAGCAGGCAGCCCTTCGCCAGCTTGGCCGACTCGGTCAGCGCCTGGGCAAAACTGAACTGGGTCTCGAAGCCGCCCGCCGGCAGGTCGCTCTGGTCGTGCAACTGGCGTGCATAGGCAACCCATTCGTCGATCAGGATCAGGCAGGGGCCATATTCATTGAAGAGTTCGCGCAGCGCGTCGCCCGGATTGGTGGCCCGCTCGTCGTCCTTCTGTATTCGCACATAGGCTTTCTTGCCGCCCAGTTGCCAGGCCAATTCACCCCACAGAGTGTGCACCACCGTGCCGTCTGCTTTCACCGATGGGTTGCCAGGCGAAATCTTGTTGCCCACCAGCACCACGCGCCTGGCCTTGAGCGGCCCCTTAGCGCCAGCCTCCTGCATGACCTCCTCGATACCGACCAGCTCGCTGGAATTGGCGCCGGAGAAAAGGTGATACAGCGCCAGCATCGAGTGGGTCTTGCCGCCGCCGAAATTGGTCTGCAACTGCACAACAGGGTCGCCGCCCGTGCCGGCGATGCGCCGGATGCCGCTGATCAGCAGGTGCTTCAGGCTTTCCGTCAGGTAGGTACGGCGGAAGAACTCGACGGGATTGCGATACTCGTCCGTGCCCTCGCCCAGATGCACCTGCCACAGGTCCGCCGCGAACTCCGCCTGCTGGTAGTTGCCGCTCGCCACATCCTTGTGCGGTGTGATGACCTCCCGCCACGGGTTGAGGTTCGCCGCCGCCGCGCTTTCGATGGCGGCGCCGACGCTCTTGCGCCGCTCGCCGCGCGCCTGCTCGTCCGCCACCAGGCGGCGCAGCTCCATCTTCAGACGGCGCACATCGTCTGCCTGCTCTGCCGAAACCGCCGTCAGCAAACGCTCCACGGAATCCAGCGCGCGGTCGGTGTCGTCGCTGGAAAACGTCTCCTGGTGCGCCCACTTGTTGCGCCAGTCACGGATTTCCGACACCAGGCTGCGCTCGGAGAAGCCCAGCGTCTTGCGGAACACCTCGTTCCATGTCTCCCACATCAGCTTGAGCAGCGCCGCCGCATCCCATTCGCCGATGCTCTTGTTGGCGAGGATAGGGTCTTCGACGAAGCTCTTCACCTTCGGCATGGAGAGCGCGTTGGTGGCAACGGCGCTCTTGATCTCCCGCTCGACAAACGGCCCCAGGCCGGCTTTCAGGAGTTCCAGCGCTTTGCCGACGCGCTCGTGGTTGGTGATGGCCATGACTCA
>JADFDL010000029.1 GCA_018262875.1 Rhodocyclaceae bacterium
TTTTATGCCCTCAATCCCTCCGACTCGATCGTGGACTGGGTGCTGAAGACCGTCCCGACAATGGGCGCCGGCTGGTGCCCGCCCGGCATCCTCGGCATCGGCATCGGCGGCACGCCGGAGAAGGCCATGCTGCTGGCCAAGGAATCGCTGATGGCGCCGGTGGACATCCACGAACTGATCGCGCGCGGTCCGAAGACCCGTGCCGAGGAACTCCGCCTGGAACTCTACGAGAAGGTCAACGCCCTGGGCATCGGCGCCCAGGGACTCGGCGGCCTGACCACCGTGCTCGACGTCAAGGTGCTGGACTATCCGACGCATGCTGCCTCGCTGCCGGTGGCGATGATTCCCAACTGCGCCGCCACCCGCCACGCGCACTTCCACCTCGACGGCTCGGGCCCCGCCAGGCTGGATCCGCCGGACCTGGCCGACTGGCCGAAGCTCACCTACGACGCCAGCAAGGGCAAGCGCGTCAATCTCGACACGGTCACACACGAAGAAGTGGCAAGCTGGCAGCCGGGGGACGTGCTGCTGCTCAACGGCAAACTTCTGACTGGCCGCGATGCCGCCCACAAGCGCCTGATCGACATGCTGAACAAGGGCGAGAAGTTGCCGGTGGACTTCACCAACCGCTTCATCTACTACGTCGGCCCGGTCGACCCAGTGCGCGATGAGGTGGTGGGCCCGGCCGGTCCCACTACTGCCACCCGCATGGACAAGTTCACCCGCCAAATGCTCGAACAGACGGGCCTGCTCGGCATGGTCGGCAAAGCCGAGCGGGGCCCGGCCGCCATCGAGGCGATCCGCGACAACCAGGCCGTCTATCTGATGGCCGTCGGCGGCGCCGCCTACCTGGTGTCGAAGGCCATCCGCGCGGCGCGCGTGGCGGCCTTCGCCGACCTCGGCATGGAAGCGATCTACGAATTCGAGATGAAGGACATGCCGGTCACTGTGGCGGTCGATTCGAAGGGCACCTCGGTGCACCAGACCGGCCCCCTTGAGTGGCAGGCCAGGATCGGCAAGATCCCGGTGGTTACGGCTTAAACAAGCCTTTTCAGCTTCGCCTCGGCATTATCCGGGTTCATGCCGAGCTTGAGTTCGGCATCGATGAGCTTGAGCAAGGGCATGAGCTGGGCGGCGATGGCCGCCAGATGCGGTTTGACCCCCTCGGCATCGCCAGAATGCAGCAAAGCCATGGCGTCCTCGACACCCAATCGGGGCAGCGACGCCTCGGTAGCCGCTTCCGGCTCGATCGGTTCAGCGGCCATCTCCTCTTCCTGCACCGCCCGACCTTCGGCCAGTTGGAGGAGATGAGTCATGGTTTGCCATTCATCATCCTTGCTGTTGGCCAGACCGAACTTCAGGCCGACCTCGACCCGCTCGCCGCGGTAACTGATGGTGGCATTGCGAATGGTCTGATCCAGCCGGTTGGCAAAGGCGCCGGCATCTTCCAGGCCGATGCCGGGACAGACCACGGTGAATTGCGCCGGACCGGTCTGCGAGACTGTGTCTTCCAATCGCACTCTTTTCGACAACACGGCACGGAACTGCTTGATCAACTGATCGCCCACCGGGTGGCCAAACTTCGCGACCAGGTCGTCGAAGCGGTCGATTTCCACCACGATGACGCTGATTTGACTGCCGTGCCGCTGCGCCAGCGCCAACGCTTGCCGGCCCTGTTGCTTGAGGTATTCCGCAGTGGAGAGCCCCGACTCCGGATCGACCATGACCTGCTTGGCCATGGCATCGAGTTCGCCGCGCGCCTGAGACAGTTTGATCAGCGCATCCAGGCGGGCGAGCAGTTCGGCTGTGCCGATGCCCTTTGTGATGAAATCCGTCGCACCACACTCCTTGGCCCGGTTGCGCGCCGATTCATCCTCGTCGCCGGAAATCATGATGACCGGCATCTCGCGGATTCGCGCGATAGTCGATTCGCGCACGCGCTGCAATAGTCCGTAGCCGTCCAGCTTTGGCATGCTGAGATCGGAAAGCAGAACCTGTATGCTGGGATCGAGCATCAGCGTCTGCCAGCCAGCTTCGCCATCCCCCTCCTCACGCACCTCGAAACGCCCCCGGATGAGCTTGACGATGGTCGCGCGCACCATGCGCGAGTCATCGACGATGAGGATGCGCGGCAGGGTTGAAGGCATTGTTTCGCTCATGGGATTTCGTTCAGCCGGTGCAGTCGACCACGACGCGGCCATGCGCCTGGCCCCTGATGAACTCATCGAATACCGGCGGCAGATCGGCCAGCTTGACGGTGCGGGCCATGCCGGCCAGGTGCGCCGGACGCATGTCGTCGGCAAGCCGTTCCCACACCTTGCGGCGCAACGGCATGGCGGTATAACCGGAGTCGATGCCGAGCAGACTGGCACCGCGCAGGATGAAAGGTGCCACGGTGGTGTTGAGACTCATGCTCGCCGCCAGTCCGATGCTGGCGATGACCCCATTCTGCTGCATGGTGCTGGCCATCCAGGCCAGCACTTCGCCGCCCAGGTTGTCCACGGCGCCGGCCCACAGCGGCTTGTCGAGCGGCTTGATCCTGGCCAGATCGAGGCTGGAGCGCAGCATCACTTCCTTCGCGCCCAACCCCTTCAGGTAGTCCGCCTGGCTTTCCTTGCCGGTCAGCGCCACGACCTCATAGCCCAGCCGCGTCAGGATGTCGATGGCGATGCTGCCAACGCCGCCGGTGGCACCGCTGACGACGACCTTGCCGTTGGCCGGCTTCAAGCCATTCTCCTCCATGCGCACCACACCCAGCGCGGCCGTGTAGCCGGCAGTACCCAGCGCCATCGATTCGAACAGGGACATACCCTTGGGCAAGGGCACCACCCAATCGGCCGGCACACGGCCGTACTCGGCATAGCCGCCGTGATGCGCCACGCCGATGTCGTAGCTGGTGGCGATAACCTCGTCGCCCTCCTTGAAACGGGCGTCCGTGCTCTTCGCCACGATACCGGCCATGTCGATGCCGCCGATACAGGGATAACGCCGGATGATGCGGCCGGCACCAGTGGCGGCCAGGGCATCCTTGTAGTTCACGCTCGAATTGGCGATCTTGATCGTCACCTCGCCCTTGTCGAACTGCTCTTCGTTGATCTGGGTGAAACCGGCGACGGTCTTGCCGTCCTTCTGGTCGATCAGATAGGCCTGGAAGGGGCTCATGAGGAGTTCTCCTGTTGTATTGCACGCCTGAGTGGCGACTGTCGAGAATTGAATCGATTATACCCAATCGAGTCAGGATTTTCCGTTATCTGTCAGAAGCATGACAAAGCTTCTTCAAGTCGATACGCATATGCGTCTTTACAAACTGCATTCCGGCGACTATAGTCAAGCCCATGAATTTTAGACACATTGCCCTTGGCCTGTGTTTTTTGGCGGCGGCATCCACCTCATACGCCTCCGAGAATGCCATGGATGGGCAGTCGCCATCCTTCCTCGACCGCTACGCCACGAATGTTCAGGAACTGGTGGTTCGAGCCCTGTCCTTCGTCGGAGTGAATTATCGGCGCGGGGGCGAATCCCCCGAAACCGGCTTTGATTGCAGCGGTCTGGTGCGCCATGTTTTCCGCGAAAGCCTGGGCCTGGTATTGCCGCGCACCTCGCGCGATATCAGCCGCGTCGGTGAAACCATTCACCGTGAAGCGCTACAACCGGGCGACCTGGTGTTTTTCAACACCTTGCGGCACGGCTTCTCGCATGTTGGCATTTATCTGGGTGAGCACCGTTTCGTTCATGCTCCTGCCTCGGGCGGCGAAGTCCGCGTCGAAGACATGCGGCTGAACTACTGGAGCAAACGCTTCAACGGCGCCCGCCGGATCGCTGCAACTGAAATCCCCATCGCCCCAAACTAGCCATCCCGAATCGGTCCAAGCCGGCAAAATTTCCTTTTCTTCTCCGTATCGTCAAGCTGCATCCATTTACAGTTAATGCGAATGATTTGCATTCGATAAGTATTCTTGCTAGCATTCACCCATTCCAACTGCTTCCATGGAGCCACCATGCAGCCGATCCGTCCTTGCATTTTTCTGCTTGCATCCATTTGTGCGATACCCGCGCTTGCCCAGGAGAAAGTACTCAACCTGTATTCGGCGCGCCACTATCAAACGGATGAGGCGCTGTACGCCAACTTCACCCGGCAGACGGGAATCAAGATCAACCGCATCGAGGGCAAGGAAGACGAGTTGCTCGAACGCATCAGGAACGAGGGTGCCAACAGCCCGGCCGACATCTTCATCACGGTAGATGCCGCCCGTCTGGCACAAGCCGATGCGCTCGGCCTGTTCGCACCGGTGAAATCGAAAACGCTGGAAGAGCGTATTCCCGGGAATCTGCGCTCGACCGACTGGTTCGCTTTCTCCACCCGTGCCCGGGTCATCATCTACAACAAAGCCGCAGTCAAAGCCGCGGATGTGCAAAACTACGAGGATCTCGCTGACCCGAAACTGAAGAACAAGGTCTGCGTTCGCTCCGGCGCCCACCCCTACAACCTCTCGCTGGGTTCCGCCCTGATCCACCATCTGGGCGAACAGAAGACCGAGGAGTGGGCAAAAGGCCTGGTGGCCAACTTCGCCCGCGCACCGAAGGGCGGCGACACCGACCAGATCAAAGCGGTGGCCGCCGGCGAATGCGGCGTCTCGATCTCCAACACCTATTACATCGCCCGTCTGCTGCGCTCGGAAAAGCCGGAGGACAAAAAGGCAATGGAGAAGATCGGCGTCGTCTGGCCCAACCAGAAGAGTTTCGGCACGCACATCAACATTTCCGGCGGTGGCATGCTGAAGACCGCCCCGCACAAGGACGCGGCGGTGACGTTCCTAGAATATCTGGCGAACGACGAGGCTCAAGCCTATTTTGCCAACGGCAACAACGAATGGCCCGCAGTGAAAACCGCCAATGCCCGCAACCCTGCGCTCGAATCGCTTGGCCCGTTCAAGCCGGACAGCCTCAACGTCGGCACTTTGTCGAAAAACACTGCGCTGGCACAGAAGGTTTTCGACCGCGCCGGCTGGCGGTAGGAATTCGTCCTACAGAATCACCGGGCACCTCAGACGCCCGGTTTTTTAATCTTTGTCGAAACGACTTGAAGCAAGCCGGACAACCTTCTGTTTACACGGAAGTGTAAATGCAACTACCTGAGCTGATTGAAATATTTTAGAAGAAAAAGCCTAGAACCGATTAATGCTCGTAACAATCTCAGCCGTTAATACGATCACAAGGACAACGCGGAGATTGGTCATGGCTGCGACGGCTCACGGCAAGCTCATGAAGGTGATGGCACCGACTTTCCACGACGAAGCCCTTTGGCGCAAGCGGGGCTCCAGGTGGACCTGCATCAGTGCCGGACCGGTGCTGCACTGGATGATCGGCAAGCCTTACCATGAAGTTTCCCGCTACATCGAGCGCAAGGGCTGGCGTGTGATCTGGGGCTAGGGTCTGCCAGACCCTAGCAGGCCGACGTTTTCGAACTGCCTTTCGCAATCTGCCGCGACACCGCAATCAGCGGCAGAACACCGACGGCGACAATCGTCAGCGCCGCCGTCGAAGCCTCCGCCAGCCGCTCATCCGACGCCAGCGTGTAGGCCTGCGTCGCCAGGGTATCGAAGTTGAAGGGGCGCATCACCAGCGTCGCCGGCAGTTCCTTCATCACATCGACGAACACCAGCAAACCCGCCGTCAGCAGGCTGCCGCGCAGCAGCGGCAAGTGCACGCGAAAAAGCGTCGCTCCCTGCCCCAGCCCGAGCGAGCGGGATGCGTCGTCCATGCTCGACGTGATCTTGCCCAGGCTCGCCTCGACCGCCTGCAAGGCGATGGCGAGAAAGCGTGCGAGATAGGCATACACCAGCGCGGCGATGCCGCCGGTGAGCAGCAGCCCGGGATTGGCGCCCGACCAGGAGGCGATCCACCCTGCCAGCCAGTTGTCCAGCCGCGTCACCGGAATCAGCACGCCGACGGCGATCACCGAGCCCGGCACGGCATAGCCCAGCCCGACGATGCGGTTCATCATCCCCCGCCAGCGCGAACGGGAAAGGCGCGCGGCGTAGGCAAGCAGCAGGGCAAAACCCACCGCCAGCAGCGCGGTCAGCGCCGCCAGCGTGAAGCTGTTGCCGGCCAACTGAGCGAAGCGCGCACCGAACTGGGCATCGCCCTCGCTCAACGCCATGTTCAGCAGGAGGCCCGCAGGCAGGAGAAAACCCAGCAGCAGCGGCACGGCACAGGCGAAAAGCGCGCCGGCCGCCGCAAGGCCGGACAGCCGGCGTCCGGGATGCGGCCGGTTGCGCCCGGTGGTGTTGTGGAAGCGCGCCCGGCCGCGGCTCGTGCGTTCGAGCAGCAGCACCAGCACAACGAAGCCGAGCAGCGCGGCGGAAAGCTGGGCGGCGGCAGCACGATCGCCCAGCGAAAACCAGGCGCGATAGATGCCGGTGGTAAAAGTCTGCACGGAGAAATAAGCCACCGTGCCGTAATCGGCCAGCGTCTCCATCAAGGCCAGGGTCGCGCCCGCCGCAATCGCCGGCCGCGCCAGCGGCAGCGAGATACGGAAGAAGCTGCCCCAGGCGCCCAGGCCGAGCGAACGGCCGACTTCCAGCATGCCGCTCGCCCGCTCCAGGAAAGCCGTGCGTGCCAGGAGATAGACGTAGGGATACAGGACGAAGATGAACATGGCGATGGCGCCGCCGAGCGTGCGCACATCGGGGAACCAGTAATCCTCCCTCTGCCAACCGAAGCTCTCGCGCAGTCCGCTCTGCACCGGGCCGACGAACTGCAGCAGGTCGGTGTAGGTGTAGGCCATGACATAGGCCGGCACGGCCAGCGGCAGCACCAGCGTCCACGCAAAGACGCGCCGGCCGGGAAAGTCGTGCATGGTGACCAGCCATGCGGTGGAAACACCGACCACGATCACGCCGCAGCCGACGCCGAGGCACAACCAAAGGGTATTGAGGACGTATTCGGGCAAAACGGTGGCCACCAGATGCGACCAAGTGTCGCCAGTGCCACCGGCAAACAGGTTGGCCCAAACGCTGACGATGGGCGCCGCCGTCAGAACGGCAATGACGAGCGCCGCCAGGGCGAGTGCGCTCAAGCCGCGGAAAACCGGACTGGAAGGCAATGAGGCTGTCGTGGCGATCTGCATTGGGAGCGTGCGCCAGGCCGCTGCCTGAAGCATAATGAGAATTGTAATCGATTGGCCATCCATGTCCCTGCTCGAACTCAAGAACATTTCCCATGCCTACGGCGACCATGCCGTGGTGAGCGATCTTTCCTGCGCCCTGGAACAGGGCGCGATCGGCTGCCTGCTCGGTCCTTCCGGCTGCGGCAAGACGACGGTGCTGCGCGCCATTGCCGGCTTCGAGCGGATCAGCCGCGGGGAAATCCATCTCAATGGCAGAGTGGTCAGCAGCTCCGGCCTGCACTTGCCGCCGGAGCAGCGCCGCATCGGCATGGTGTTCCAAGACTACGCCCTGTTCCCCCACCTGAGCGTCGCCGACAACATCGCTTTCGGCCTGCGCGACACCGGCGACGCCGAGCGGCGCGCACGCGTTGGGGAGCTGCTCGTCACGGTGGGACTCTCCGGGGCCGACAGCAAATATCCGCACGAACTTTCCGGCGGCCAGCAGCAGCGCGTCGCGCTGGCCCGCGCCCTGGCGCCGAAGCCGCATCTGCTGCTGCTCGACGAGCCTTTCTCGAATCTCGACGTCGACCTGCGCGAGCGACTCTCGCTCGAGGTGCGCGACATCCTCAAGCAATCCGGCATCACCGCCATTCTCGTCACGCACGACCAGCACGAGGCCTTCGCCGTGGCCGACGAGATCGGCATCATGCACGAGGGCCGCATCCAGCAGTGGGACACGCCGTACAACCTCTACCATCGCCCGGCCAATCGTTTTGTCGCGGATTTCGTCGGCCAGGGCGTGTTTCTTCAGGGCGACGTGCTCAATGCGCACGAGGTACGGATCGAGCTGGGCACCCTCGCCGGCAGCATCCCGACCGATTGCAGCGTCGGCTGCGCTGCCTGCGGCAAGGACTGCCGCGTCTCGGTACTGCTGCGTCCCGACGACGTGGTGCACGATGACGCGGCCGCCACCCAGGCGGAAGTCGTGGCAAAGGCCTTCCGGGGTGCGGAATTCCTCTATACCCTCAAGTTGCCGAGCGGCGTGCGCGTGCTCTCGCTGGTGCCCAGCCACCACAATCACGCCATCGGCGAGAAGATCGGCATCCGCCTCGACGTGGACCACGTGGTGGTGTTCCGAAACGCATGATCCCCTTGCTCGACGGTGCGGCGCCCTTCCCTCCGGTGGAAAGCGCGCTGCGCCGCCCCAACGGCCTGCTCTGTGCCGGCGGCGATCTGTCGCCGGAGCGCCTGCTGGAGGCCTACCGCCACGGCATCTTTCCCTGGTTTTCCGAAGGTGAACCCATCCTCTGGTGGAGCCCGGATCCGCGCATGGTGCTGTTCCCCGCAGAACTGAAAATCTCACGCTCGCTCGCCAGGACGTTGCGGCGCGGCCACTACGAAGTGCGCCTCGACACGGCCTTTCCTGCGGCGATCCGCGAATGCAGCCTGCCGCGACCGGGCCAGGACGGCACCTGGATTACTCCGGAGATGCAGCAGGCCTATGTCCGCCTGCACGAACTCGGCCACGCTCATTGCGTCGAAACCTGGATCGATGGCGAGCTTGCCGGCGGACTGTACGGCTTGGCGCTCGGACGCGCCTTCTACGGCGAATCGATGTTCTCGCGCGTCACCGATGCCTCGAAAATCGCCCTCGCCCACTTGGCGCGTTATCTTGAATACCGGAGATTCGCCGTGATAGATTGCCAAGTGAAAACGGCGCATCTCGTCTCGCTTGGTGCGCGGGAAATCCGGCGGCGCGAACTGGTGCGCGGGCTGGAAACCTGGACAACGGAAGGCCAGGAGCTCGGCAAGTGGCCACGGGACGGCGCAATGAATCTGTTTGGCGTGAACTGACACATGAGCCTGCTCAAGGATCTGCCCTTTCCCCTGCTGCAGTTCTACGCCACCGCGCCCTACGCCTGTTCGTACCTGCCCGGCCGCATCGCCCGCTCGCAGGTGGCCACGCCCAGCCACCTGATCGACGCCCGCATCTACAGCGAACTGGTGCGCTCGGGCTTCCGCCGCAGCGGCATCTTCACCTACCGCCCCTATTGCGACGCCTGCCGGGCCTGCGTCCCCGTGCGCCTGCCGGTTGAACGCTTCGCGCCGAACCGCGCCCAGCGCCGCTCGGCCGCGCGCCACGACGGCTTCGTTGCCAGCGAACTGCCGCTGGCCTTCCGCGAGGAGCATTACGAGCTCTACCAGCGCTACCAGGCCTCGCGTCACTCCGGCGGCGGGATGGACCAGGACAGCCGTGAGCAGTACGCTCACTTCCTGCTGCAAAGCCACGTCGACAGCCGCCTGGTCGAATTCCGCGAAGGCGATGCATTGCGCATGGTATGCATCGTCGACGTGCTCACCGACGGGCTTTCCTCCGTTTACACCTTCTTCGACCCCGACGAGTCCGCCGCCAGCTACGGCACCTGGTGCATCCTCTGGCAGGTGACCCAATGCCAGAAGTTGGGACTGCCCTACCTCTACCTCGGCTACTGGATCGGCGAAAGCCGAAAGATGGCCTACAAGGCAAACTTCCGGCCCATCGAGGGACGCGTCGGCGGCGTCTGGCGCGAACTCGACGACGACGAGATGGCAAGGCGCTAAGGCCCGGTCCCGCGGGGCATTCGGCTAGAATGGCCGGATGCTCTACGAATTCGCCCGCCCCTTCCTCTTCGCACTCGACGCCGAAACCGCCCACGACCTGACCCTTGCCGGCCTGCGCACCGCGCAGGCGCTGCACCTGCCCGTCGCCTGCGCCGCACCCGCGGGCCAGCCGGTACGCGTGATGGGACTGGAATTCCCCAACCGCATCGGCCTCGCCGCCGGCCTCGACAAAAACGGCGAATGCATCGAGGGACTCGCCGCGCTGGGCTTCGGCCACATCGAGATCGGCACGGTGACGCCCCGGCCGCAGGCCGGCAATCCGAAACCGCGCCTGTTCCGCCTGCCGCTGCGGCAGGCCATCATCAATCGCATGGGCTTCAACAACCACGGCGTCGACGCCCTCGTCGCCAACGTCAAGCGTTCGGCCTACCAGGGCATTCTCGGCATCAATATCGGCAAGAACTTCGACACGCCGATCGAGCGCGCCGCCGACGACTACCTCGTCTGCCTGCGCAAGGTGTATGCCTGCGCCAGCTACGTGACGGTGAACATCTCCTCGCCCAACACAAAGAACCTGCGCCAGTTGCAGGGCGAATCCGAACTGGACGGCCTGCTCGGCCCGCTCAAGCGCGAACAGGAGGCCCTCGCCCAGCAGCATGGCCGCCACGTCCCC
>JADFDL010000308.1 GCA_018262875.1 Rhodocyclaceae bacterium
GTTCTTCGGGCAGAGGGCCGATTGCGGCCTAGCTTACCGAAATTCAATCGGCGGCGGGCAGGAGCCCGGTCGATGCGGGGAACTCCGTTGGTCGCCGTCGCCCAAGGCCCGGGCTGGTGAGGGTTGCAACGCGCGAGGCTTGCGCGGCCACGCATGCCGACAGGGCCCGCGAAGGCATTCAGTCAGTGGATGTCACGAAAGAATCTCGAGGGCCGCCCGCTCACCCGATTCCAGCGCCCCCTCGAAGCCGCGCGCCATCAGCGCCGTATGCTCGCCGGCGAAGTGCCAGTTGCCCCACGGTGCAATCAGGGCCTCGTTGAATCGTGGCACCTGGCCCGGCGCCCAAGTCGCATATGAGCCGCCCGAGAACCGGTCGTTCTGCATCGACCAGGCCCGCAACGGCTGCAGGACTCCCTTGAGCGACGGCCTCATCGCCACGAGCTCGCGCAGCACGAACGCGGTGGCATCCTCAAAGCTCATCTTGTCCAGCCGCGCGGCATTGTGGCCATTTGCATATGCGAGAAAGCAGACGATTTCCTTGCCGTCGATGTCCTTCAGCGCATTGAAGCGGCCAACCGGGCCGTCAGTCCAAAGTGACGGAGGCAGGCCATCATCCTCCCAGAATCGCCGCTTGAATCCGAAATGAATCTGGTAAGTCTTGTGATAGCCGAGATTCAGGACGGCATCTGCCTTTGCACCGGTCAATGGCGGATCGACCTTGAGATCGCGCAGGACCGGCGCAGGCAGTGTGCAGAGACCCCGGCGCGCGCGATGGCGGGAACCGTCCTCGCAGACGGCTTCGACACCGTCGCTGCTGGTGCGGATGCCGGTCACCCGCGCGGCAAGCCGGACTTCGCTGCGGAGCGAGCGTGCCATCGCCTCCGGCAGGCGTTGATTGCCGTCGGCGCAATTGACTCTCGGGCCGGCCACGGCTTGCAGCCGCTGCCACGTGAAATAGTGGTAGAGATGCAGGCCGCTCAGGGTGAAGAAGTTGTTCCCGTAGCTCGAGTTCGACTGCAGGATCCGCAGCGCCTCTTCACTGTAGCCCCGTTCCGCCAGGATGTCCTGCACCGGCCGATCATGGGACGCGAAGCGCGAAGCGCGCCAATCGCCCAGGTTCTCGAACGGATTGAGCTTCAGCAATTCCCCAAAGTAGACGTCCCAGGGTGTCTTGGACCTCAATTGCCCGGGAAACGGATTCAGCCTCGAGGACTCCCAGTCCTTCACGGGAATCGTCTGTCCGCGGATGTTCAGGGCAACCTCGCCGGCCACCGGCTCCGTCCGCGGCCGCGCCGGTGCCAAGGCCACCTTGAGGCGATCGGCCAGGTCGAGTGCACGTGCATAGCGCGGCCCGAGCAGGCTTCCCCCACCCTCGGGCCTGCCCGGCAGGTGATCAAGCGTGAACATCCGGCCGCCCACCCGGTCGCGACCCTCGATCACGAGAACCTTCATGCCATGCTCCTCGAGCAGCATGGCGGCATTCAATCCAGACAGGCCGGCGCCGATTACCAGCACATCCGCGTCGTAGCCCCCTCCGCTGCGCGCCGGCGTACCGGCACGAGCGGTCAGGACATGGTTGCCGCCGGACAGCAGCAACCCTGCCGATGCGATGAAACGGCGCCGCTCCATCTATTTGCCCTCAGAACGCGTAGCGCAGCGTGACACCCCATTTGCGCCCTTCCGAGCGCAGGTACGGGAAGCTGAAGTTGTTGCCGGGTACGGTGACATCCCGGAAGCGGGTAACCATCAGCAAGCCGTCATCGTCCGTGAGATTCTCGACATACACGACGCCGGCAAACGGTCCCCGGCTCAGCGTCCCGCGCAGGTTGGTGCGCCAATAGCCCTCGGCATACGCCAGGTTCACCTCGTCGCTCCAACGCTTGCCCATGTAGGATTCGTCCAGGCGCAGAGTGGCACTCCAGTCGGATGGCAGGTCGAAGGTGTAGCTGGCGGCAAATGATCCCTGGATCTTCGGAAAGCGCGCCGCCTCGTTGCCAGCCGCCTGCGGATTGCCGAACACCTGTTGGATGTTGGCCGAATTGAAGTTCGTGTACTCCGCCTTGACATAGGCAAACGTCGCGTCGAGATTCAGCGCGCGCGTGACTGCAAAGTGGCTTTCCAGCTCCAGGCCCTTGATCTCGGTCGAACCCGCATTGTCGACCACGTTGATCTGCGTCGCGCTGTTGGCGGACGGGAACACCTGCCGGCGGGTCACCTGGTCCTCCCATTTCATCAGGAACGCAGCGAGGTTGAGCGTGGCGCGACGCTCGAACCAGGACGACTTCAGGCCGATCTCATAGTTCTTCAGCTGTTCTTCATCGAGTGCAATGCCGACGCCGTAGGTCGCCGCGATATAGTCGCGCTGCGCCTGCGGCAGCCCGGCGATATTCGCGTTGAACTGTCGCGGCTTGTTGCCCTCCGAGTAGACGCCGTAGATCATCGCGTCCTCGGTCAGCTTGAAGTCCACGATTGCGCGCGGCAGCCACGCATCGGTCTTCGCCGACAGCAGGCGGCGCGCCGCGCCCTGCCCCCCGATATTGGTGACTTCGTCCTCCTGATAGCGAAGCTCGAGGCTGCCCTTCAGTCGGTTGGTAAAGGCGTAGCTGACCGATGCAAATGCGGCGATATTCTCGGACTCGGCACGATCGGGTGACAGTGTCGCAGGTATGTCGCTGAGATTGGCGGCACGCCCGAACACGCGCTCATCGAAGCGGCCCTTGTACCGATAGACGCCGGTGACATAGTTCAGCCGTTCACTGCCATCCGAAGC
>JADFDL010000309.1 GCA_018262875.1 Rhodocyclaceae bacterium
GCCGTGGACAACGGCGCCGACTGCGTCTACACCGGCTTCAAGGACAACACCAACGCGCGCAATTTCACCGGGCTGAATTTCGACGATGCCCAGTTGCGCGAAGGCGTTCGTTACGCCCATGGCCGCGGCGCGAAAGTGTTCATTGCACTCAACACCTACCCGCAGACGTCGACCTGGGGGCGCTGGACCGCCGCCGTCGACAAGGCCGCCGACTTCGGCGTGGACGCCATCATCCTGGCCGACCCCGGCCTGATGGAATACGCGAAGACGAAGCACCCGCAACTGCGCCTGCACCTCTCCGTGCAGGGTTCGGCCACCAACTACGAGGCGATCAATTTCTACCGCGAGCAGTTCGGCATCCAGCGCGCCGTGCTGCCGCGCGTGCTGGCGATGCCGCAGATCGAACATGTGGTGAAGAACACGCCGGTGGAAATCGAAGTGTTCGGCTTCGGCGGCCTCTGCGTCATGGTGGAAGGCCGCTGCGCGCTGTCCGCCTACGTCACCGGCGACTCGCCCAACACCGTCGGCGTCTGCTCGCCGGGCAAGGCGGTGCGCTACGAGCAGACCGCACAAGGCATGGAGACGCGCCTCAACGGCGTGCTCATCGACCGCTTCGCCGAAGGCGAGAAGACCGGCTACCCGACGCTGTGCAAGGGCCGCTTCGAGGTGAACGACGAGACCTACTACGCCATCGAGGAGCCGACCAGCCTGAACACCCTCGAATTGCTGCCGAAGCTGATGGAGATCGGCGTCAAGGCTATCAAGATCGAAGGCCGCCAGAGGAGCCCGGCCTACGTCGCGCAGGTCACCAAGGTATGGCGCGAGGCGATCGATTCCGCCCTGCGCAACCGGCAGAACTTCTCCGTGCGCGAATCCTGGATGGCGGAACTGAACAAGGTCTCCGAGGGCTCTATGCATACCCTGGGCGCCTACTATCGTCCCTGGAAATGAGCAGAAATTGAAGCTCGCCCTCGGACCTCTCCTTTACTACTGGCCGCGCCAGCAGGTCTTCGATTTCTACGACGCCATCGCCAGTTCGCCGGTCGACATCGTCTACCTCGGCGAAACGGTCTGCGCCCGCCGCCACGAACTGCGCGTGCAGGACTGGGCGGACATCGCCGCAAGACTTGCCGCCGCCGGCAAGCAGGCCATTCTCGGCACGCAGGCCCTGATCGAATCCGAGTCCGACCTCAAGACCCTGCGCCGCGTCACCGAAGAGATGGACTTCCCCATCGAGGCCAACGACATGGGTGCGGTGCATGTGCTGACCGCGGAGAAACGCCCCTTCGTCGCCGGCCCCTTCCTCAACGTCTTCAACGGCACCACACTCGGCATGATGGCGCGCCTCGGCGCCACGCGCTGGGTGATGCCGGTCGAGATGTCGGCCGCCTCGCTCGCCGAATTGCAGGCGACGCGCCCGACCGGGCTGGAAACCGAGGTGTTCGCCTACGGACGGATGCCGCTGGCCTTCTCGGCGCGCTGCTTCACCGCGCGCCACTTCAACCTGCAGAAGGACGACTGCCAGTTCAAGTGCCTCGATTTTCCCGACGGCCTGCTCATCAAGACGCGCGAGGGCGAGGCGTTCCTCACGCTCAACGGCATCCAGACGCAGTCATCGAAGGTCTACAACCTGATCGGCGAAGTCGACGCCCTGCGCGAGCTTGGGGTCGACGTGCTGCGCATCAGCCCGCAGTCGAAGCACACGCCTGAACTGCTGGAAATTTTCCGCGCCCGTATCGGCGGCACGCTCGATGTGCCGGCGGCGCGCAGCCGCATGGCAGGGCTCGCCCTGGCCGAGCCCTGCAACGGTTTCTGGTACGGCAAGCCGGGGCTCGATCAAATTGCCGCCCGGGCAGACGCGCGGTAAACTTCGCAAATGGACATCATCGAAGCCCTGCGCAAGGCCAATATTCCCCAGTTCGAGCTGCCGCGGCTCATTGGCGACATCAATGCACGCCTGCCGCAACTGCCGCCCACTCTCGGGCTGGTGACAGCACTCAATCTGGCGCTGGGCCGCATCCTGCCGCGCGACACGCTCGAGCCGCTGACCGGCAAGCTGGTCAGCCTGCACGTCACCGACGGCGGCCTCACCCTGTTATTCACCCTCACACCGAAGGGTTTTCGGCCCGCAGTGAGCAGCGCCAAACCGGATCTCACGATCAGCGCCAGGGCGCGCGACTTCCTCGCCCTGGCCCTGCGCGAGGAAGACCCGGACACCCTGTTCTTCAACCGCCGTCTCGTCATGGAAGGCGATACCGACCTCGGCCTGCTGGTGAAGAACACGCTGGACGCGGTCGACTGGCCGCGCATCGATCCGGAAATGCTGCATCCCGCCCGACTGCTGGCCAACATCCGCCTGCGTCTGGGCCCTTCCAGCAGGTAAAATCGCGTTTTTGATCTTTCGCAATCTCCCCGATCGGGTGGGCGGGCACAATTCGTCATGCTTGAAGCCAGCAACCTGGAATGCGTTCGCGGCGAGAAGAGCCTCTTTCGCGGCCTGTCGTTCCGTCTCGATCCCGGCGCCTGCCTGCTGGTGCAGGGCGCCAACGGCAGCGGCAAGACCAGCCTGCTGCGCATGCTCTGCGGCCTCTCGCAGCCGGCGCAAGGCGAGATCCGCTGGAACGATGAGCCGATCGGGAAGCTGGCCGAGAATTACCGCGGCGAATTGCTGTATTGCGGCCATGCCGGCGCGGTGAAGGACGATTTGACGGCGCTGGAGAATGCGCGCATCTCGGCCACCCTGGCCGGCGCACCGGTCGATGAGGAGGCC
>JADFDL010000310.1 GCA_018262875.1 Rhodocyclaceae bacterium
TTTCGGGTTGTTGTTTCTCGGTGTCGTAAACGGACAGATCGGGATCGGGCAGTTCGATATCGAGCAGGTCCTGCTTGCGTGTCAGATGCAGGGGGCCAGGATCGGGGAGCCGGCGCTCGCGCTGTTCCAGGATGTTGGCGATGTAGTCGCTGGAGAACGCGTGATAGATCAGCGCGTCGGCCAGGGCGCGCGCGACTTTCTCCGCGCCATAGACATCGGCCAGCGCGACGATCTTGCGCAGGTGCAAGCGCCAGGAGAGCTTACGCTCGGCCAACTGCCGGTAGTAACTCTCGGCCTTGGGGCTGAGCGCGAGGAATCGCTTGAGCAGGTGCTGTTCGTCGGCCCGCCGTTTGCGCTCCAGCACCGGCCGCGCGTGCTCCGGCTGTTCGAAGTCCTGGTTGCGGTCGTAGGAGCGCAGATGCTCCGCCACGAGCTTCTCTGCGTCGTAGAGACAGAGCCGCTCGGGGTAGAGCTTGAGCAAGAGCTTGCGCCCGGCATAGGCCGCCGGCACGGAGTAGCGGTTGCCATCCACGCGCACCCGGAACTGGCGGTCCACGGAAGCGCTGTCGATCGTGGCGCAGTCGTAGGCGTGGAGCGCCAGGGGCTTGAGCATGGGCTTCTCGGCCACGAACAGGTCCAGAGGGCGGCGCCGGGTCCGGCCGTGGATGCGCACGTTGGCGATTTGCTCCAGCCACAGCCCCACGGCCGGGTTCAGCGAGTCGAACTGGTTGATCGGCCGGCCGGAGAGGAAGTTGTGCTTCACGTAGCCGACCGCGTTCTCCACGATGCCTTTTTCGTTCGCCTTGCGCACGTTGCAGGCTTTCACGGTGAAGCCGTAGTGCGCGGCGAAGTCCGCGTAGCGTGGGTTGAGCAGCGGCGTCAAACCGTGCGGATGCGAGAGCACGGCCGTCTTGCAGTTGTCGCACATGATCTTGGCCGGCACACCGCCAAAGAACTCGAAGGCGCGACGATGGCAGGCGAGGAAGTGTTCCTGGCTCTGGCTGAGAGTGAACTCGACGTAGAGCAGGCGGCTGTAGCCCAGGACCATGACGAAGAAGCTCAGCCGCCGGCGTGTGTTGCCTACGGGGATGACCTCCCAACTGCCCCAGTCGACTTGAGCACACTCGCCCGGGGCGAAGGACAGTGTCAGGTACGGCTCCTGGCCGCGTGGCCGGATCTGCTGGATGTAGTCCTTGACGATGGTGATCCCTCCGTTGAAGCCCTGGTCGTGCAGGATCGCGAGGACCTGCACCGCCGTGTAGGGGTGTTCTTTGAGCATGCCCATGACCTGGCCCTTGAAGGGATCGAGCACGCTGGCGCGTTCAATGCGCTTGCGCGGCCGGTACGGCTCCTTCAGCCACTTGCGCACCGTGCGCGCCGCCAGCCCCAAGGCACGGGCGATCTGCGCGGCGCTCAGCCGGTCGCGTTCCGCCAGTTGCTTCAGCCGGCACCACTGTTCGTAGTTGATCATCGGGCACCTCCCAAAATGGACTTGAGGATGTCGCCCACGGCCACCGCTTCGCCGCCCCGACGTGGCGCGGGCGTTGCACACACCAGTCCCGGAGCCAAGTCCAGAACTTGATAGATCGGCTTGCGGTGAGCGATTAGTCCGGCCTGCTGGAGTTCGGCGCGGGCGCTTTGCAGTTGCGCCGCGTCGCACGACAACTGCCGACACAACGCTTCCTCGGAATACCAACTCAGTCCGTCGGCGTCGGCCACGGCGACCAGAAACAGATACAGCGCCAGCGCTGGCGCGCTACGGCCCTGCACATGTCCGTCACGGACCAGACGATGATCGACCCAACTGAACTGCGGGGGCACCCGTCGCCGCCGCTGCGGCACTATCGGCTCGCGTCCTCTCATGCTTGACCTCCTGTGGCTGCATCCACGGCACCATGCCGCCGATGCGTTGCCCCCGTTCGTAACAGGTGGTCAACACCCGCGCGATGTCCTCTTGTAACGCCTCCCCGCTTATCATGGCAGCAAGTCCCACCAGCGCAGACTGTTGCGCAGTCATGATATCTTGTAACGGTCGGTAAATCTCCTCGGAAAGGCAATTCCTGAAGACCTTAACATCCTCATGGCCAAAGCCTTGCGCCGCCAAGAGATCTTGTAACGCATCCGGCGGCCCGCACGCCTCCGCCGCCCCCTTCGCCTTCCAGTACCCCGGATGCTTCCGTCGCCATGCTTGAACTTTCCTGACGTACTGCTCGCCGTGAAAATAGCCGGGGTTCTTCCGAGACCATTTCCGCTGGCTCGCCCGCTTGCTGGCCGCCTGACATGCCGGCTCCAGACAGAACCGCTGATGCCAAGCATTGCGCCCGCGCGGCCGGAACCAAACCCCACACTGACAACACTTTCGTAGTCCTTCTGTTCCCATCGTCTCCTCCCCGATGAAAACCGGGAAGAATACGATAACGGCCCGCATGTCCATCGGTGCAACTGCGATCCCGCACAGCCCGCAGCTACCGCCAAGCCCACGCAAAGAAGCAAGAAGATGATCCGTTCGGATCAGGGGAAGAAGAGAAGAAGACGAATCTTTCAGACTGGCGGAAGAAGAGTCATTTCAAAGCGGCGTCCACATGGGGAGAGGTGTTAGTGGTCATTGGTCATTGGTCAATGGTCATTGGTCAACGGTCAATGGTCATTGGTCAACGGTCAGCGATTGGCGGAAGAACGGTAACGAATAACAGGTGGCGTCTTCCCCGTTGCCTCACTTCGCCGCGATGTTGACGAGCTTGTCCGGGATCACGATC
>JADFDL010000311.1 GCA_018262875.1 Rhodocyclaceae bacterium
CTTCTGCCCCATCTCTTTTGTGCCGAACAGCACCGCCGCGGCGCCGTCGACGATGCCCGAGCTGTTGCCGGCGTGGTGCACGTGATTGATGCGCTCGACTTCAGGGTAACGCTGCAGGATCACCGAGTCGAAGCCGTACTGCTCGCCCTGCTCGGCAAAGGCGGGCTTCAGCTGCGCCAGCGATTCGAGCGTGGTTTCCGGCCGCATGTATTCGTCGCGGTCGAGAATGGTCAGGCCGTTGATGTCCTTCACCGGCACGATGGATTTCGTGAAGCGACCCTCGTCCCAGGCCTGTTTGGCGCGGCGCTGCGATTCGGCGGCATAGGCGTCGAGCTCCTGGCGCGAGTAGCCCCACTTGGTGGCGATCAAGTCGGCCGAGATGCCCTGCGGCACGAAGAAGGTCTTCGCCGCCACTTGCGGGTCGGTCGGCCAGGCGCCGCCGGAGGAGAACATCGGCACGCGTGACATCGATTCGACGCCGCCGCCGACGACGAGGTCGGACTGGCCGGACATGATCTGCGCCGCCGCCTGGTTGCAGGCCTCCAGGCCGGAGGCGCAGAAGCGGCTGACGGTGACGCCGGAGGCGGTCAGCGCGTAGTCGGCGTAGAGCGCGGCGACGCGGGCGATGTCGGCGCCCTGCTCGGCGACCGGCTCGACGCAGCCGAGGACGACGTCGTCCACCAGCGAGGTGTCGAGGTGGTTGCGGTCGCGCACCGCGCGCAGGGCGGTGGCGGCCAGCTCGATCGGCGTGACGCCGTGCAGCGCGCCGTCCTTGCGGCCCTTGCCGCGCGGCGTGCGCACGGCATCGTAGATGTAGGCTTCGGTCATGGTCACAATGTCCTGGAAATGATTTCTTTCATGATTTCGTTGGTGCCGCCGTAGATGCGCTGCACGCGGGCGTCGGCGTAGGCGCGCGCGATCGGGTATTCCCACATGTAGCCGTAGCCGCCGTGCAGCTGCAGGCAGGCGTCGATCACCTTGCACTGCAGGTCGGTGGTCCAGTACTTCGCCATCGAGGCGTCGACGGCGTCGAGCTTGTCCTGCAGCAGCAGCTCCATGCAGCGGTCGACGAAGACGCGGGCGATCTGGATCTCGGTCTTCAGCTCGGCCAGGGTGAAGCGGGTGTGCTGGAAGTCCATCACCTCCTTGCCGAAGGCCTTGCGCTCGTGGCAGTAGGCGACGGTCCACGCCAGCGCCGCCTCGGCCGCCGACACCGCGCCGAGGGCGATCTGCATGCGCTCCCAGGGCAGCTCCTGCATCAGGTAGACGAAGCCGGCGCCCTCGTCGCCGATCAGGTTGGACGCCGGCACCTTGACGTTGTCGAAGAACAGCTCCGCCGTGTCCTGCGCCTTCATGCCGAGCTTCTTCAGGCGCTTGCCCTTGGAGAAGCCGGGCATGGCGGTGTCGACGACGAACAGGCTGATGCCCTTGTAGCCCTTCGCCGCGTCGGTCTTGGCGACGACGATGACGAGGTCCGAGTGCCAGCCGTTGGTGATGAAGGTCTTCGAGCCGTTGAGCACCCAGTGGTCGCCGTCCTTCACCGCGGTGGTCTTGATGCCCTGCAGGTCGCTGCCGGCGGCCGGCTCGGTCATGGCGATGGCGCCGATCATCTCGCCGCTGGCCATCTTCGGCAGGTAGGTCTGCTTGATGTGCTCGTTGCCGTAGTGCAGCAGGTAAGGGGCGACGATCTCCGAGTGCAGGCTGAAGCCGAGGCCGGAGTCGCCGATGCGGTACTGCTCCTCGATCAGCACCGTGCTGTAGAGCTTGTCGGCGCCGGCGCCGCCGTACTGCTCGGGCATCGAGGGGCAGAGGAAGCCGGCCGCGCCGGCCTTCAGCCACACCTCGCGGTCGACGTAGCCCTGCTCCTCCCAGCGCTCGCGGTGCGGCTGCACCTCGGTTTCCATGAAGCGCCGCGCGGCGTCGCGGAACAGCGCGTGTTCCTCCGTGAACAAGGTGCGATCTATCATCTTCCCTCTCCAGTTGCGATGAGCGGTGAAGGGTAGTAAAGTGCAAAAACTCTGTCAAGCAAGCAATTGCTTTGTTACATTTCCGAGGCCCCTATGGACGCCAAGCATCCTCCCCTGATGGCCACGCACGAGGTCATCAACCAGGCCCACGCCCTGGAGAACTACAACGCCTACACCCGCAACCTGCCCCTGCAGGAAGCCGCCGCGCGCGAAGGCGCCGGCTGGGCGCACGACTGGCTGACGGTGCGCGGCGCCGAGGTCGGCAGCGCGGAGTGGATCGAGCACGGCCGCCTCGCCAATGTGAACACGCCGCAGCTGCGCCTGTTCGACCGCTACGGCAACCGCCGCGACGAGGTGGAGTTCCACCCCTCCTGGCACGCCTGCCTGGCCTGGCTGAAGCGCAACGGCTGCGACACCGGCCCCTGGGCCGAGCCGAAGCCGGGCGCCCATGTCGCCCGCGCCGCCGCCTATGTGATGTTCGCCGAGATCGAGGATGGCTCGCTCTGCCCGACCACCATGACCTACGGCGCGGTGCCGGTGCTGAAGCAGGTGCCGGAGATCGCCCGCGACTGGATGCCGCTGATGCTCTCGCGCGAGTACGACCCGCGCTTCATCCCGGCGGCGCAGAAACGCGGCGTGCTGATCGGCATGGGGCTCACCGAGAAGCAGGGTGGTTCGGACGTACGCGCGAATACCACGCGCGCCGAGCGGCTGAGCGACGGCAGCTGGCGCATCGTCGGCCACAAATGGTTTTTGTCGGCACCGATGTGCGAT
>JADFDL010000312.1 GCA_018262875.1 Rhodocyclaceae bacterium
AGACCTGCATCGACTGCCACAAGGGCATCGCCCACCAGAAGCCGCAGGGCATGAAGGAAGACGACGACGAGTAAGCCTTTCGTCATCCGGAAAAGGGCAGGGCGCGAGCTCTGCCCTTTTTCATTACACTCGCCACATGGCCGACATCAACCGCCGCCAGTTTCTGCGCGGCGATTTCTCAGGCAGGAAAACCGTGCCGCGCCCGCCCTGGGCGCTGGCGGAGGCGGACTTCATGGCCGCCTGCACGCGCTGCGGCGACTGCCTCAGCGCTTGTCCGCAGCACATCCTGGTGGCGGACAAGGACGCGCGGCCGACGGTGGATTTCGGCCGCGGCGAATGCACCTACTGCGGCAACTGCGTGGAAGCCTGCCAACCGCGGGCGCTGGAAAAACGGGAAGGCGCGCCGCCCTGGCGACTCAAGGCGCAGATCCGGAACAACTGCCTGGCCAAGTCGAATGTGGTATGCCGTGTCTGCGGCGATGCCTGCCCGGTACAGGCGATCCGCTTCCGTCCCGCTGTGATGGCCGCCGCGCAACCCGAGGTGGACAACGACTTGTGCACCGGGTGTGGCGCCTGCTATGCGCCCTGCCCGGCTCAGGCGATTCGTATCGGCTGATTACTGCTTCTCGGAATTCTGAATGCTCGTCAGATAGGCCAGGATGTCCTGGATGTCCTTCTCCTTGAGCGTGTTGAGGATGCCGGTGACGCCCTCCTCGTCGTGCGGGCGCTCGCCCTTGAGGTAGCTGTCCGTCTGCTTCTTCAGGTAGAGGGTGTATTGGCCGATGAGCATGGGAAACTTGCCGCGCCCGCGGCCATCGCGGGCATGGCAGGAGGCGCAGCCCTTCTGGTAGATGGCCTTGCCGTTTTCGATGTCGCCTTCGGCGCGCGGCACGATCATCACCTTCTCCATCGCCTCCAGGCGGGTCAGGGCGTCGTCGCTGTCCTTGAACTCCGGCCACTTGGTCGGCAACTCGATGGCGGCGAGATAGTCCGACACTGCCTCGATGTCCTCGTCGGGCAGTTCGCGCTCCTGCGTGTAGGGGTACATCGGAATATTGATGCGCTTGCGCGCGCGGAAGGACTTCAACTGATCCTTGAGATAGGCGGCGCGCTGGCCGGCGACGCGCGGATATTCGCCGCGCTTGCCGCCCTGGCCGAACTCGCCGTGGCAGGCGGCGCAAACGCCGTTGATGTCCTTGCCCTTGCTGTCTTCGGCCGGCGGTGCGGCGGACAGGCCGGACATGCCCAGGCCGATCAGGAGCAGAAAGAGGGTTTGGGCAAGCAGGCTGCGCATGGCATCAACGGATCACGGCGAGGCTGGCATTCTGATCAATCGCGTTCGAGGCCGGATTGATCGGAGTCAACGCTCAGGCATGGCCGCTTTCGAATCGGAACGGCACCGTGATGTCCTTGCGCCCCGCCTCCAGGCGCACCGTCGCCTGCCAAACCATCTTCCCGGTCACGCACACCGGCAGGGTGGTCTCCCCGGCATAGCGGCCGCCGCCCCGATCCGCCAGAGACAGGCGATGCAGGCCCATGTTCATTTCCACGCCCTGGAAATCGACGTCCACCCTGCCGGGCTGCAGGCCGCGCAAGACGACCGAGACGCGCACCGGAGCGGACGACGGCACCGGCCTCGGTTCGAGGGTCATCTCCAGGGAGCCTCCCTCCGGCAAGGCGGTCGAGCAGGTCTGCCGATCCAGCCGGCATGCCTCGACCAGCGGCAACCTGACGTCCGCCCGTGGCAACCATATGTACCCCGCAGTCGCCACAGCCAGCATGGCCAGCACGAAGGCCGGGGCGGCAAGGACGGTGGCAGGCCGACTCATCGACGCCTCAAAAGGGCTTATCTCCATAGCAGCAAATTCGATCCTGGCAGCCGGGGTGGCAGCGCGGCATTATCCGTTTGCAGAGTGGGCACTTATTTGATATACGTCAATGTCCAGGTAGGTGTATGGAATAGAGTGGTGCGGCAAAGTGTCGCAGCGCCCTGCATGGGGTCGGGCACGCTGGATTGCAGTCAATGTTTTCATTTGTTTTCTTTAGGGAGATTTTCCATGAAAAAGATGAGTAAGCGGGCGGTATCGCTGCTGATCGCGGCCGGCGTCGGCTTGAGCGCCACTGCCGCGTGGTCGGCGGAGACGCTGCAGGACGTCCTCAAGCGCCGCAACCTGTCCCAGCAGGATCTGCTGGCGGCGGCGAAAACCTACGTACCGACCGGCAAGCGCGACGAGTTCGTCGCCTTCAGTTCCGGCGGCCAGAGCGGCCAGGTCATCGTTTACGCCATCCCGTCGATGCGCATCCTCAAGTACATCGGCGTATTCACCCCCGAGCCCTGGCAAGGCTACGGCTTCGACGAGAATTCGAAGGCGGTGCTGGACCAGGGCAAGATCGACGGCAAGTCGATCACCTGGGGCGACACCCACCACCCGGCGATCTCCGAGACGAACGGCGAGTACGACGGCCAGTTCCTCTTCATCAACGACAAGGCCAACCCGCGCCTGGCGGTGATCGACCTGCGCGACTTCGAGACCAAGCAGATCGTCGTCAACCCGATCTTCAAGTCCGAGCACGGCGGCGCCTTCGTCAGCCCGAACACCGACTACATCATCGAGGCCGCCCAGTACGCCGCGCCGCTGGAGAACAAGAAGTTCTTCCCCTTGGAGGAATTCAACGAGAAGTACCGCGGCGGCGTCACCTACTGGAAATTCGACCGCAAGGAAGGCCGCATC
>JADFDL010000313.1 GCA_018262875.1 Rhodocyclaceae bacterium
ACTTATTTCTTGCAGAACGATTCGAGACGTTCGGTGGCCTGCCGGGCGATGCCTTCGATGACCTCGGCGCAACTCTGCAGCTCGCCGATCATCGCGGCGACCTGGCCGCTCGGCATCAGGCCTTCGTCGGGCACGCCTTCGACCATGGCGCGCTGGATCACCACCGGCGCATTCGCCGACATGATGGTCTCGGAGATGCTGCTGTCATCCTTGAGCGCCTTGAGGGCGAACTGCGCCATCTGGCCGATGGTCATGCCGGTTTTGGCGCGCCACTTCCAGGCATTGCCGGCGCTGATGAAAATGCGCTGCAGCGGCGAGGCGTCCTCGAGGCGATGCAGCGTCGGGTTGTCGAGGAAGCGCTGCGGCAGGCCGTCGACGGCTTGCGTGGTGCGGATCGCCGCCGGGTCCTTGACGGCCAGGTAATGCTTGAGGGTGTTCTGCGGCACCGGAGATTCCTTGGTCATCAGGAAGCGCGTGCCCATGGCGATGCCCGCCGCGCCGCAGGCCAGCGCCGAAGCGAGGCCGCGGCCATCGTAATAGCCGCCCGCCGCGACCACCGGCACCTTCACCGCGTCGAGCACCTGCGGCAGCAGGATTGACGACGGCACGCTGCCGGTGTGGCCGCCGCCTTCGCCGCCCTGCACCGTGACGATGTCGGCGCCGAGTTCGATCGCCTTCACCGCGTGCTTGACCGCGCCGACGGTCGGCATGCAGAGAATGCCGGCGTCCTTGAAGCGCTGGATCATCTTCTTGTCCGGGCCGCGGCCGTAGCTGACGGCGCGCACCTTGTCGCGATGCTTGATGGCGATGTCGATGATTTCCATCGCGCCGGGCTGGAACATGTGGAAGTTGAGGCCGAAGCACTGGTCGGTCAGCGACTTGGTCTTGACGATTGCTGCCTCGACCTCGGCCGGCGTCATCACCGCGCCAGCGAGGAAGCCAAAGCCGCCACCGTTGCAGGTGCCGGCCACCATGTTGGCGTCGGCGACCCAGCCCATCGCAGTCTGCACCACCGGGTATTTGCAGCCGAGCAGGTCGCACAGCGGGGTATGAAGGATGTTGCTCATGCAGGATTCCTTTGTCAGGCGCGTCCCCGCCGCGGCTGGGCAGGAGGACTACAGGGAGAAGGGGGTGACCACCACCCCCAACCCCATCTCAAACTATTTCTTGACGATCACCGTCGAGCCGTGGCCGAACAGGCCCTGGTTGGCGGTGATGCCGACCTTGGCGTTGGCCACCTGGCGCGCACCGGCCTGGCCGCGCAGCTGCCAGGTCAGTTCGCAGACCTGTGCCAGCGCCTGCGCCGGCACGGCTTCGCCGAAGCAGGCGAGGCCGCCGGAGGTATTCACCGGCAGGCGGCCACCGATGCGGGTGACGCCGTCGCGCACCAGCTTGGCGGCGTCGCCGCGCGCGCAGAACTGCAGGTCTTCGTACCAGTCGAGTTCGAGCGCCGTGGACAGGTCATACACCTCGGCGATGCTGACGTCCTGCGGGCCGAGACCGGCTTCCTCGTAGGCCTTCCGCGGCAGCGCGGCGCGGAAACGATAAGCCTCCGCGGCCACCGCCGAATCGTTGGCTAGGTCGGGCATTTCGACCGACTCGGAGGCGAATGTCGGCGTCACCGTCGAGATCGCCGCGATGCGCGGGGCATTCGCCTTGCCGATCTTCTTGGCATATTCGAGGCTGCACACGATCAGCGCCGCGCCGCCATCGGACACCGCGCAGACATCCATCAGGCGCAGCGGGTCGGCCAGCGCCGCGGATGCGGCGACGTCCTCGGCGGTGAACTTCTTGCGGTAGCGCGCATTCGGGTTCTCGAAGCCGTGCTCGGAGTTTTTCACCTTGACCAGCGCGAAGTCGGCCTGGGTGTCGCCATACAGCGCCATGCGACGGCGCGCGTAGAGCGCGAAGTAGGTCGGGTTGGTGATGCCGAGGCGGAAGCGCACCCAGTCCGGATCGTCCGGCCGCTCGCCCTTCTGCGGCGCGAGGAAGCCCTTCGGCGTCGTGTCGGCGCCGATCACCAGCGCGACGTCGCATTCGCCGGCGAGGATCTTGGCGCGCGCGGCGGCAAGCGCCTGCGAGCCCGAGGCACAGGCGGCGTAGGAGGTATTCACCTCGGCACCCTGCCAGCCGAGCGCCTGGCAGAAGGTGGCGCCAGCCACGTAGCCGGGATAACCACAACGCATGGTCGCGGCGCCGGAGACAAACTGCACGTCGCGCCAGTGGATGCCGGCATCGGCCAGCGCGGCACGCGCGGCGACGACGCCGTACTCGACGAAATTCTTGCCGAACTTGCCCCAGGGGTGCATGCCGGCGCCGATGATGGCGATTTCCCTGCTCATGCCTGGCCTCCCGCGGGTTTCCATTTCCAGGTCGTCTTGGCGGTGGTCTCGTCTTCCGAGAGCACGTCGATGACGAGTTCCATCGGCATGCCGACCTTCAGATCGGCGAGATTCACGCCCTTCACCAGTTGGCCGAGCACCACCATGCGTTCCTTGTCCAGCTCGACCGCGGCGATGCCGAACGGCTCGAACGGCTCCGGCGCGACATACGGCTCGGGCGGCTTGTAGGCGGCGTTGGTGTAGGACCACAGCTTGCCGGTACGCGACAGCGGCACCTCGGCGAACTTCTCCGAAGTGCAGTCGGGATTGCGGCAGAAGGTCGTCAGCTTGGGGAAGTAGTAGGTGCCGCAGGCTTCGCAGCGCGAACCGATCAGGTGCGGTTCCCCAT
>JADFDL010000314.1 GCA_018262875.1 Rhodocyclaceae bacterium
TGTTCGAGAAGCAACAAATATTTGAAGTAACTAGCACAACGGCTGTTACGCAGCGCAGTAAGGTGGGCGGCTATTCCTCGTCTACCACTACGTGGACTTGGACGATGTTCGGGGCCACCTGTGTCGCCGTCAACAAAGCAGATGCTCCGCAGTATTCGGCCTCGGGAGACTTCGCTGACTTGGCCGGGACGCCGCCGAAGGCGCAGCACGTTGTGTCGCAGTTGGGCTTTGTGATGCTGCTCAACTATGACGACGGAACGGACACGCCGGACGGTTGGTGGTGCTCTGGCATCGAGGACATTACGACGTGGACGCCAAGCCTATCCACGCAGGCGGCCAACGGGCGGCTCTACGACACGCCCGGCCCGATCACGGCGGCCTGCGCGCACCGGGATTCCATCATCGCATTCAAGGCCGACAGCATCTATGTCGGCGATTACATCGGCGACACCACGAACGGGATCATTTGGGGCTGGCGGCTCATCAGCGACAAGATTGGGTGCTCGGCGACGCACGGTGTTGCGTCGATGAATGACAAGCTCTACTTCATCCACCGATCCAACGTCTACGAGTTCGACGGCGCGGTAGTGCGCCCGATTGGCTCTCCGGTTATCAACGATCTGATAACCAACAAGGTATTTGGCAGCGTCCTGCCCTACGTGCAGGCGACGGTGGATCAGCGGGAGGGGCTGATTGTCTGGATCATGCCGGCGAGTTCCGGCGCAACGGGGACGCTGGACTACGGCCTTGTCTACAACGTCTTTACCGGCAAGTGGGGGTTCATTTCGGCAACCTCGGTAGACACGAGCGGGAGCGATTACAAGACGACGTGCGTTGTCAAGACGACGCAAGCGGACTTGCTTAAGTTCCTGAACTCAACCGACGACTCTACGTCGATGGTGCTGATGGGGCAGACGAGCGCCACAAAGACGGGCGCATGGGCGGCGGCGTATCCGGGAGCGTCGAACGAGTACCACGCCACGAAGATGGCGGCGACGATGTATACCGGCCCCATCGGCGATGGTGAGGATGGGCTGTTCATCAACGGCATTAAGCCGCGCCTCTACACCTACACAGCCGCCGACCAGAAGGCGACGCCCGCCGCTTCACTGAAGGGCGACAAGACAGAGAGTCTGGTGATCGACGAATCGGCGTCGCATAGCACCAACTTCACCTGGAACACGACTGAATTGCAGTTTGACGGCACGCACCAGGATCGCTATTCGCGTGCGCTGATCCAGTTCAACGGGCCGGTGGAGATCGCTGGCCTGCACATCAAAGTCTCGCGGGCCGGCATCAAGCGATAGATGGCTCTGCGCGGCTTCCCGAAGCTCACGAATCTTCCGCGTGAGCAGGGCAGCTGGCTGGACAACTTCATGCCGAGCGAGGCCGCGCAATGGCTGCGCGACTTCTTCCGTTCGGTATTCGACGAGTTCTATCGGCTGACGCTGCGCGTAGCGGCGTTAGAGGCGCGCAATGCCGTGACGACGACCACAACGCACTACACCAGCACCGGCGCCTTTACTCACACATGGTCTAGCAACGCCGTCGGCGCGTGGGTGACGCTTGTTGGTGGTGGTGGCGGTGGGTGCGGACTTGCGGCGGCCAATGGTGGCGGCGGGGCGGGCGGCAGTGGGCAGATCGTCGGGCCTGTCTGGTTCGACCGGAACAGCGCGACGACGACGGCGGGCAGCGTCGGTGTTGGCGGTACGGGCGCGGCGTCCCCGAATCAAACGTCGGGCGGCAATTCGACGTTCGGCAACCTCACCGCCATCGGCGGCACGAAGGCCAATGGCGGCGGGGGCGGAACGGGCGGTGCGCCGTCGGGCATCACCGCGCCTGCTGGCGGCACGGCTGGCGCGACGGGCAACAACGGCAGCAACTGCGCGGCCATCGGCGCGTGGTCCACGAGCGGCCCGGGCGGCGGCGGTGGCGGAACGGCGAACGCGGGCGGAAACGGTGGCGTGAGCGCAACCGGCCAGCCGGGCGGGACGGGCGGCACCGGCAACGGCACGCAGGGCGGCGGCGGCGGCGGCGGCGGCGGATGGGACGGGCCTGGCGGCGCGGGCGGCAATGGCGCGACGGGGAACCCGAACACGCCGACGGCCCCGACGGCGAAGGGCGCGGGCGGCGGTGGCGCGGGCGAGACGACGGGCGCGAGCGGCGTCGGCGCGAACGGAGCGCCGGGAATCGTGGTTGTGCAGGAGGTGCTCGAATAGTGCTCGTCCCCGTAGATGCGCGAGAACTCGCGCGCGCATGGCCGTTTGTGCGTACCGGCCTGCAGGCAATCATCGACAAGACGGGGGACGACTGGCTACCGGAGGATGTGTACGCCGAGATCAAGGCGGGCATCACCGGGCTTTTCCTGCTGGAGTACGCCGGCGAAACCATCGGCTTTATCTGTCTGCAAGTGTGGCCCCAGCATCACTCGGGGCCGCGCCTGTTCATTCGTGCGATGTGGACTATACCGGGCGCGGGCCTGAGGCATCGCGCTGACATCTACGACGACTTGCGCGAGTTCGCGCGCGCGAAGCAATGCGTTGCCATGCGTCAGCTATCGCCCCGCAGGTGGGACGGCGACGGCTGGACGCTGAGGCAGTTTGTCTACGAGCTAGAGGTTTAGGAGGCGTTATGGGTGGAGGCGGCGGCGAAACCAACACGGTCAGCGAGTTCAAGCCCCCGGAATACACGCAGGATCTCTGGCAGCAATACATCAACAATGC
>JADFDL010000315.1 GCA_018262875.1 Rhodocyclaceae bacterium
GCACGAATGCGCCATGGTTTTCAAGACCGCCGACCTGGAGCACCCCGGCGTCAAGATGGTGATGGAGCAGGGCGACATCAACCTCGCCGGCCCGGTCAAGGTGCTCTCGCAGGCCGAGTTCCCCTCGAAGTACGGCGAGCTGTTCATGACCCCGGCGCAGACCCGCGCCCTGTTCGAATCCTACGGCTGGTCCAAGGTCGCCGCCTTCCAGACGCGCAACCCGATGCACCGCTCGCACGAGTACCTGGCCAAGGTGGCCATCGAGACCTGCGACGGCGTGCTGATCCACTCGCTGCTCGGCAACCTCAAGCCCGGCGACATTCCCGCCGACGTGCGTTCCAATGCGATCGCGACGCTGGCCGAACACTATTTCGTCAAGAAGACCGTGGTGCAGGCCGGCTATCCGCTCGACATGCGCTACGCCGGCCCGCGCGAGGCGCTGCTGCACGCGCTGTTCCGCCAGAACTACGGCTGTTCGCACCTCATCGTCGGCCGCGACCATGCCGGCGTCGGCAGCTACTACGGCCCCTTCGACGCGCACCACATTTTCGACGAGATCCCGAAGGGCGCGCTGGAAACCCAGCCGCTGAAGATCGACTGGACGTTCTGGTGCTACAAGTGCGGCGGCATGGCCTCCGCGCGCACCTGCCCGCACGGCGACGCGGATCGTCTGCTGCTCTCCGGCACCAAGCTGCGCAAGATGCTCTCGGAAGGCGACGACGTGCCGGCGGAGTTTTCCCGGCCGGAAGTGCTGGAAATCCTGCGCGCGTACTACGCGGGGCTGACCGAAAAGGTCGAGGTCAAGCTGGTCGGCCACTCTGCCAGATAGGTTTTTGGATTGCGCCGGCGCACCGGCGTCGGCGCCTTTTTTTTAGGAGAAGGAAAAATGCCAACTTTTGTACGTACCGAAAAATGCGATGGCTGCAAGGGTCAGGACAAGACCGCCTGCATGTACATCTGCCCGCATGACCTGATGATGCTGGACAAGGACGGCTCGGCGACCGGCCATGCCATGAAGGCGTGGAACCAGGAACCGGAGCAGTGCTGGGAGTGTTACTCCTGCGTGAAGATCTGCCCGCAGAACGCCATCGAGGTGCGCCATTACGCCGACATCGTGCCGCTGGGCGGCTCGGTGCAGCCCCTGCGCGGTTCCGACTCCATCATGTGGACCATCAAGTTCCGCAACGGCACCCTGAAGCGCTTCAAGTTCCCGATCCGCACGACCTCCGAGGGCTCGATCGACCCCTACGGCGGCAAGCCGATGCCCAAGCTGGCAGAACTCACCGCCGACGGCGTGTTCACCAAGGCTGTCATGGGCGGCTACCGCGCCGGCAATCCCGCAGAACTGATCCGCAAGTAATTTTTGAACGAGGAATAGAAAATGTCCGGAACTTTTGACAAACCCGAGATCGTCCAGGAAGACCTGGATATCCTGCTGATCGGCGGCGGCATGGCCTGCTGCGGCACGGCTTACGAAATGATGCGCTGGGCCGAGGCCGTCAAGGCCGAGACCGGCACCGAACTGAAGATCAAGCTGGTCGACAAGGCCGCCATGGACCGCTCCGGCGCCGTGGCCCAGGGCCTGTCCGCCATCAACACCTACATCGGCTCCGAGCAGGACCCGGCCGACTATGCCCGCATGGTCTCCAACGACCTGATGGGCATCACCCGCGACGACCTGGCCTACGACCTCGGCCGCAACGTCGACGACTCCGTGCACCTCTTCGAAGAGTGGGGCCTGCCGATCTGGAAAACCGACGCCGACGGCGTGCGCCATGACGGCGCCGAGTCGCAGCGCGAGGGCCTGCCGGCCCTCAAGGACGGCGGCAAGCCGGTGCGTTCGGGCAAGTGGCAGATCATGATCAACGGCGAATCCTACAAGTGGATCGTCGCCGAAGCCGCCAAGAAGGCGCTCGGCCTCGACCGCATCCAGGAGCGCGTCTTCATCGTCAAGCTGGTGAACGACAAGAACGACCCGTCGCGCATCGCCGGCGCCGTCGGCTTCTCCGTGCGCGAGAACAGGATCTACGTGTACAAGGCCAAGGCCGTCATGCTGGCCGCCGGCGGCTGCGTCAACCTGTTCCGTCCGCGTTCGGTGGGCGAGGGCTCGGGCCGCGCCTGGTACCCGGTGTGGAACGCCGGTTCGACCTACGCCATGGCCGCCGAGGCCGGCGCCGAGCTGACCATGATGGAAAACCGCTTCGTTCCCGCCCGCTTCAAGGACGGCTACGGCCCGGTCGGTGCCTGGTTCCTGCTCTTCAAGGCGCAGGCCACCAACGCCTACGGCGAGAACTACATGACCAAGAACAAGGAAATGCTGAACGACTACCCGCCCTACGGGCAGGCCGCCGTTCCCGCCTCCTGCCTGCGCAACCACCTCATGCTGAAAGAGATGAAGGAAGGCCGCGGCCCGATTTACATGGACACCGTCACCGCGCTGGCCAAGCTGCGCGAGACCCTGACGCCGAAGGAAGTGAAGCACCTCGAAGCGGAAGCCTGGGAAGACTTCCTCGACATGTGCATCGGCCAGTGCGGCATCTGGGTCGGCGAGAACATCGAGCCGGAGAAGAAGATGTCCGAGCTGATGCCGACCGAGCCGTATCTGCTCGGCTCGCACTCCGGCTGCTGCGGCATCTGGGTGTCCGGCCCGACCGATCTCGGCGCGCCGACCACCGAAGAGTACGACGGCGTCCC
>JADFDL010000316.1 GCA_018262875.1 Rhodocyclaceae bacterium
GTCAACGAGTGCTGGCTGTCGGACAAGGACCGCTACTCCTACGAAGCCCTCGATTCGGATGCGCGCCTGACGAAGCCGATGCTCAGGCAGTGCGGCGAATGGCGCGAGGTCGATTGGCAGACGGCGCTGGAATTCATCGGCACCGATCTGAAGCGCGTCGTGCGCGAGCATGGCGCCGCCTCGGTCGGCGCGCTGGCCTCGCCGCACGCCACGCTGGAAGAGCTTCATCTTCTGCAAAAGTTCGTGCGTGGCGCCGGCAGCGAGAACATCGATTGCCGTCTCCGCCAGACTGACTTTTCCCTCGACGGGAAAAAGGTCGTGCCGTGGCTCGGCCTGCCGATCGCCGACATCCCGACGCTGGATCGCGTGCTGGTCGTCGGCAGCTTCCTGCGCAAGGACCATCCGCTGCTGGCCCAGCGCCTGCGCCAGGCGGCGAAGAAAGCCACCCGCGTCAGCCTGCTGCACGTGACGGACGACGATCTGCTGATCAATCTGCACGCCAAGTCCATCGTGGCGCCGTCGGCGCTGGCGACGGAACTCGCCGGCATCGTCAAGGCGGTCGCCGAGGCGAAGGGCGCAGCCGTCGATGCGGCCCTGGCCGGCGTGCAGCCATCCGCCGCGGCGAAGGCCATTGCCGAGAGCCTGGTATCCGGCGAGAAGAACGCCATTTTCCTCGGCAACTTTGCCCAGCAGCACGCCCAGGCGGCGACGCTGCATGCCCTGGCCCAGAAGCTGGCCGAGCTGACCGGCGCGCGCCTCGGCTATCTGGGTGAAGCGGCCAACTCGGTCGGCGGCTACGTCGCCAAGGCCGTTCCCGGTGCTTCCGGGCTCAACGCCGCGCGCATGCTGGCCGAGCCGCGCAAGGCCTATTTCGTTCTGCACGCCGAACCTGAACTCGACTGCGCCAACCCGCAGCAGGCTCTGGCCGCGCTGAAGGGCGCCGATCTCGTCGTGGCGATGACGCCGTTCAAGACCCGCGCCCTCGACTACGCCCACGTCATCCTGCCGGTCGCGCCATTCACCGAAACCTCCGGCACCTTCATCAATACCGAGGGCCGCGTGCAGAGCTTCAACGCCGTGGTCAAGCCGCTGGGCGAGACGCGCCCGGCGTGGAAGGTGCTGCGAGTGCTGGGCAATCTGCTGGGACTGTCCGGCTTCGAGCAGGACAGCTCAGAGACAGTGCGCGCCGAGGTGCTGGGTGGCAAGCAGATATCTGTGGCCGAGCGTCTGGGCAACCAGGCCGACGGCATCGCCATCAGCCTGGGATCGGCAGCCCCCGCGCTGCAGCGCATTACCGACGTGCCGATCCATTTCGCCGATCCGCTGGCGCGCCGCGCGCCCTCGCTGCAGAAGACCCGCGACGCGGCGCCGCCCGCCGCGCGGATGAACGCCGCCATGCTGGCGAAGCTCGGCCTCGCCGCCGGCGCGCAGGTAAAAGTCAGTCTCGGCGGAACGGCGATCCTCCTTGCCCAGCTAGATGCCGGGGTGCCCGACGGCTGCGTGCGTGTCGCCGCCGGCCACGAACTGACGTCCGGCCTCGGCCCGCTGCAGGGCGAGATCAAAGTGGAGCGCGTCTGATGGAAGCCCTGGTACTGCAATTCTTCCAGTGGTTCTGGAACCTGTTCGGCGCGTGGGATGCCTTGTGGGCTGTCGTCAAGCCGCTCTGGCCGCTGGTCTGGGTGATCATGAAGATCGTCGCCATCCTGGTGCCGCTGATGCTGTGCGTGGCCTACCTCACCTTCTGGGAACGCAAGATCATCGGCTGGATGCAGGTGCGCATCGGCCCCAACCGCGTCGGCCCGTGGGGCTTGCTGCAGCCCATCGCCGACGGCATGAAGCTGTTCTTCAAGGAAGTGCTGGTGCCGACCAGCGCCAACAAGGCGCTGTTCTTCGTCGGGCCGGTGATGGCCATCGCGCCGGCGCTGGCGGCCTGGGCGGTGGTGCCCTTCTTCGACGGCGGCGCCCTGGCCAACATCGATGCCGGCCTGTTCTACGTTCTCGCCATGACTTCGATGGGCATCTACGGCGTCCTCATCGCCGGCTGGGCCTCCAACTCGAAATATCCCTTCCTCGGCGCCATGCGCGCCTCGGCGCAAATGGTGTCCTACGAGATCGCCATGGGCCTGGCGTTGGTGACGGTGCTGATGATCTCCAACAGCCTCAACCTCTCCGACATCGTGCGCGCCCAGGGCCGCGGCTGGTTCGCCGGGCACGGCGCCGGTTTCCTCTCCTGGAACTGGCTCCCGCTGCTGCCGATGTTCGTCGTCTATTTCATTTCCGGCGTGGCCGAGACCAACCGCGCGCCCTTCGACGTGGTCGAGGGCGAATCCGAGATCGTCGCCGGCCACATGGTCGAGTTCTCCGGCATGGCCTTCGCCATGTTCTTCCTCGCCGAATACGCCAACATGATCCTGGTGGCGACGCTCACCTCGGTACTGTTCCTCGGCGGCTGGTTGTCGCCGGTCGGCTTTCTGCCCGACGGCTTCCATTGGCTGGCAGTGAAGATTTCGTTCTTCCTGTTCCTCTTCCTGTGGTTCCGCGCCACCTTCCCGCGCTATCGCTACGACCAGATCATGCGCCTGGGCTGGAAAGTGTTCGTGCCGCTGACCCTGGTCTGGATCGTCGTCATCGGCGCCTGGATGGTGACGCCGTGGAACATCTTCAAGTGAGGGGCTGAACGATGGGCGCCAAG
>JADFDL010000317.1 GCA_018262875.1 Rhodocyclaceae bacterium
GGCGCTCGCTGTAGCGCTGCAGGGCTTCGCCGCCGTCGCGGCCCGGCTTGCCGTTGGGGATGCGCAGGTCGACCAGCTTGTTGCCGCCGAAGAGGGACAAGTTGCCGGCGGCGAGCATCAGGCTGTCCCACTTGAAGCCGGGGCCGCTGACCAGCACTTCGCGCTCGGTGTAGCCTTTTTCCCGGGCGGCGCGGCGGATGGCATCGCCCGCCTCGATCACCAGCAGCGGCTCGTCGCCGTGCAGGACATAGAGCGGCGCGAGCGTCTTGGCGAGGTGGGTCGCCAACTGGTCGGCGCGCAGCTGCATGGATGCAGTGCTCAGCCTTCTATTTTCGCGGCGGCCAGGCGGCGCAGCACCTGCTGCACCATGTCGTTCTGCATGTCGCGGTAGAGCAGCACTTCTTCCTGCTCCTTGGCCAGCACCCGCTCGTCGCTGAAGCTGATGTCGCGCACCAGGATGATTTCCGTTGGGGGGACGAACTCGCGTCCCTTCAGGTCGTGCACGCGGTAGGCGAAGCGGTAGCGCAGCTGGAATTCGCGCACGCGACCGGTGGCGGAGAGGCTGAGAATGATTTTCTCGCGCGCCTCGCCGATGGTGGTGAAAACGGCCTGGGCCTCCTGGGGCGTTTGCGCAAGCTGGGTGCTGCCGAGGGCGCGGATGTTGCGCTTCAGCGCCGCGCCCAGTTCCCAATTCTCGGCGATATACAGGCTGGAAAATGGCAGCGGCTGCGCGCCGCGCAACTGGAAGCCGCAGGCGGTCAGCAGCAGGGCAATCAGGATGGCAATCAACGCACGCATGTTTTGCTCCGCTTAGACGACGATATTGACCAGCCGGCCCGGCACGACGACCACTTTCTTCGCCGGTTTGCCTTCCATGAATTTCCGCGCAACGTCCGACGCCAGGGCAGGCTGCTCGATTTGCTCCTTCGTCGCGCCCGCCGGCACCCTGATCGAGCCGCGCAGTTTGCCATTGATCTGAAGTACCAGCTCGATCTCGTCCTGCGCCAGCGCCGCTTCGAGCGGCTCCGGCCAGGGCGCATGCAGAATATCCTCGCCGAAGCCCAGCTCCCGCCAGAGATAGTGGCAGACATGCGGCGTGATGGGCGAGAGCAGACGCAGCAGGATCGAGAGGCCTTCCTCGGCAACCTCGTTCCGGCCACCCGCAAACCTGTCCAGCGCGTTGAGGATTTTCATCGCCGCGGAGGCGACGGTATTGAATTGGTGCTTGGCGAAGTCGTAGTTGGCCTGCTTGAGGACGGAATGGATTTCAAAGCGCGTGGCCCTGGCCTGCCGATCGTCCATCGCCGGCCCTGGATTGTCGAACCTCGCGCAATAGGCCCACAGGCGTTTGAGGAAGCGGTAGCTGCCGTCCACGCCCGAGTCGGACCACTCCAGCGTCTGTTCCGGCGGGCTGGCGAACATCATGAAGAAGCGCGCCGTGTCGGCGCCGTACTGCTCGATCAGGGCCTGCGGGTCCACGCCGTTGTTCTTCGATTTCGACATGGTGCCGATGCCGCCGGATTCCACCGGCTGGCCGTCGCTGCGCAGCACGGCGCCGATGCGGTTGCCCTTGTCGTCGGTCTGCCAGTCGACGTCGGCCGGGTTGTAATAACTGATCCGCCCCCCCATCGACACATCTCGCGGCTTGCGAAAAAAGATCTCGTTGAGCACCATGCCCTGCGTCAGCAGGCGCTTGAACGGCTCGTCGAACGTCACCAGGCCGAGGTCGCGCATGATCTTGGTCCAGAAGCGCGAGTAGAGCAGGTGCAGGATGGCATGCTCGATGCCGCCGATGTACTGGTCGACCGGCAACCAGTACTTCACCCGTTCGTCCACCATCACCTTGTCGTTGCCGCTGCTGGCGTAGCGGCTGAAGTACCAGGACGAATCGACGAAGGTGTCCATGGTGTCCGTCTCGCGCCGCGCCTTCGCGCCGCATTTCGGGCAGGCGCAGTCGAGGAAATCGGCGCGCTTGTTGAGCGGATTGCCCGAGCCGTCCGGCACGCAGTCCTCCGGCAGCACCACCGGCAACTGCTCGTCGGGGACCGGCACGGTGCCGCAGCGGTCGCAATGGATGAGCGGGATCGGGCAGCCCCAGTAGCGCTGGCGCGAGATGCCCCAGTCGCGCAGGCGCCAGATGACCTGCTTTTCGCCCAGTCCCTTCACCTTGAGGTCGGCGGCGATGGCATCGACCGCCGCCTCGATGCCGAGGCCGTCGTACTTGCCGGAATTCACGCAGCGGCCGGTTTCCTTGTCGGCGTACCACTCCTGCCAGGCTTCCAGCGAGAACGCCTTGCCGGGGACGTCGATGACCTGTCGGATCGGCAGTTGGTACTTTTTCGCGAAATGGAAGTCGCGCTCGTCGTGCGCCGGCACCGCCATCACGGCGCCTTCGCCATAGCCCATCAGCACGTAGTTGCCGACCCAGACCTCGACTTGCTCGCCGGTGAGGGGGTGGCTGACGAGGATGCCGGTCGGCATGCCCTTCTTCTCCATCGTCGCCATGTCGGCTTCCATGACCGAGCCGTGCTTGCATTCCTCGACGAAGGCGGCCAGTGCCGGGTTGTCGCGTGCGGCGCGCGTCGCCAGCGGATGCTCGGCAGCCACCGCGCAGAAGGTGACGCCCATGATGGTGTCGGCGCGGGTGGTGAACACCCACAAAAGACCCTTTTCGGTT